>JAWXTO010000024.1:0-17826 GCA_044433545.1 Rikenellaceae bacterium | reverse complement strand
GGTCTTCTTTGCTTGCCTTTACAATTTTATTATTTATTGCAATTAAGTTAGATAGTGATAGAACAGGTACAATGAATAATTTTTATATGTAAATTTTTGTTTTATAAAAAATAATATTTAACTTTAAGAAATTTCTTATTAGAAGTAAAATGCTACAATTTTTCGTAATTTGTTGGTATTATTCTATTTAAGAAATAAATTTGATTGTAAAAATTAAAATTAAAGATGAGTATTAAAATAGACAAAACGTCAAAATGTGCTGTTATAGGTTATGGTAGTTGGGGTACAGCTATAGTTAAGATATTGCTTGAAAATGAAAGTAGTGTGGCTTGGCACGTTCCTAACACTCAAATTTCTGGACATCTCAAAGAGTTTAACACAAATCCAAAATATCTTTCATCAGTACACTTCGACACCTCAAAACTGTTTATATCTTCATCTATAAATAAAGTTATAAAAAGTGCAGATATTGTAATTTTTGCTACACCTTCAGCGTTTCTTGAAAAAACATTAGAACGACTTAAAACACCTCTAGCAAATAAATTTGTTGTTTCAGCTATAAAAGGTATAGTTTCTGATAAACAACAAACTATAGCAGAGTTTTTTCATGAAAGTTACGGCTTGTCGTTTAACCAAATTGGTATAGTTACAGGTCCTTGTCATGCCGAAGAGGTGGCTCTTGAGAGATTGTCATATTTGAACATCGTAACACCTGATGACGATAATGCACAAGTGCTTTCAGCAAAATTTACGACACCTTATATCATTACAAACACACAAACAGATGTGTACGGAGT
Organism: Rikenellaceae bacterium; assembly: GCA_044433545.1. Lineage (GTDB taxonomy): Bacteria > Bacteroidota > Bacteroidia > Bacteroidales > Rikenellaceae > JAWXTP01. Next base: position 17,029 of record JAWXTO010000024.1, on the reverse strand, counting down.
TGAGTATGCTACTGTTTTAAAAAATATTTATGCAATTTCTGTAGGTATCTGCCTTGGCTTAGGTTATGGAGATAACTTTATCGCTGTGTTGATTGCAAATACTATGAGAGAAATGGCACGTTTTGTTACTGAAACTTACCCTTATGACAGAGACTTAAATACTTCTCCTTACTTAGGTGACCTTTTGGTTACATCTTACTCACAATTTAGCAGAAATCGCTCTTTTGGAGTTATGATAGGTAAAGGATATTCAGTGAAAAGTGCTCAGATAGAGATGGATATGATAGCAGAAGGGTATTATGCAAGTAATTGTATATACAAAATTAATCAAAAGAAGAAAGTAGACATGCCGATAGCTGATACTGTTTATCGTATCCTTTATGAGCGTGCAAATGCAGCCAAACAATATAAAGCGTTAACTTTAAAACTAAAATAAAAGGAACTTCTGAAATTTTAATAAATTTAATTTTTAGAACTCCAGATGAAGAAATACTAATTACTAAATAAATTTAAATAGAGATGGTTAAATTAACAGTTGCTTTAAATAAAGTGTACAACTTTATTCCTAAGATGGAAGTAGCAAAAGATGCAAGTAAATTTGAGGCTTACAATGAGGCGTTACACAATGCAAAATGTAAAGGTAGCGAGTTTCTTGGTTGGGTAAACCTTCCTTCGTCAATCACTAACGAAGAAATCGCTGATATTAATGCTACAGCTAGCAAGCTAAAAGCAAATTCAGAATTTGTTATCGTTATCGGTATCGGAGGTTCTTATCTAGGTGCTAAAGCTGTGATTGAAGCGTTAGGAAATAGCTTCGACGCTTTCAAAAAGGATAGAGAAAATCCTGTTGTTGTGTTTGCTGGTCAAAATATTAGCGAAGATTATACACAAGAACTTATTGACACTGTTAAAGATAGAGACTTCTCTGTTGTTGTTATATCTAAAAGTGGTACTACTACAGAACCTGCTATCGCTTTCAGAATCTTCAAAGAAATGCTTGAAGAAAAATACGGAAAATCAGGTGCTTCAGAACGTATCGTAGCTGTTACTGACCGTTCAAGAGGTGCTCTTAGAGAACTTGCTACTACTGAAGGCTACAAAACTTATGTTATTGAGGATAACATCGGAGGTCGTTTCTCTGTTTTAACTCCTGTAGGTTTACTTCCTCTAGCTGTAGGTGGTGTTGACATCGCTGCGCTTGTTCAAGGTGCTACTGCAATGGAAAAAGCTACAGATCCTTCTGTTAAATTCGACGATAACGTGTCTATGCAATATGCAGCAGCTCGTAATGCGCTATATGCAGGCGGTAAAAAAATAGAACTTTTAGCTTCTTTTGAGCCTAAAATGCAATATGTTAACGAATGGTGGAAACAACTTTACGGAGAAAGCGAAGGAAAAGACGGAAAAGGTATTTTCCCTGCTAGCGTTATCTTCTCTTCTGACTTACACTCTATGGGACAATACATTCAAGATGGTGAACGTTCGCTTTTTGAAACTATTATTACAGTAAAAAATACACGTAGTAAAGTAGTTGTGAAATCTGATGCTGCAAACCTTGATGGATTGAACTTCTTGACAGGTCGCAGAATTGGTGATATTAACTATATGGCAGAACTAGGTACTACTTTAGCTCACGTTGATGGTGGTGTGCCAGTTATCAATATCGCAATTGAAGAATTAAACGCTTATTCTATTGGTGAGCTTATTTATTTCTTTGAAAAAGCTTGTGGTATGAGTGGTTTAGCTCTAGGAGTTAATCCTTTTGACCAACCAGGTGTTGAAGCATATAAAGCTAACATGTTTGCGCTTCTTAATAAACCAGGTTACGAAAAACAAAGCGAAGAAATCAAAAAACGTATAGAAACTAAAATATAATTAGCAATTTTTACAGAATTATAGCTTAGTAATTCATCAAATATTGCGAATTGCTTAAAAATCAGACTTTGTGGCTTTTTTAGCTACAGGGTCTGATTTTTTATGGTACTATCAGTAAAAAAGTGATTTTTCTTGTTGTTTTAATGAAAATTAGGTATCTTTTTTATTGATTTTTTGTTGTTTTTCATAGAAAATAGGTATAACTTTGCCTTTGAAAGGTATTTAATTTTTATACTTAATATTGGAAATTTATTGTGTTTGTGTAATTTTTAACAAAAAAATAGTTTTTTTAAAATTTTAATTTTTGGCATCATTTCTTAAACATAGAAAATCGTTATTTTGAATGTCGGTTGGTTTTCTAACATGTTGAAATATAGTTAATTAGTATATTTTGTTGTGTTAATATATTGGTTTTCAGTAAAGTAACATTTTTTACCTAATATTTGAAAAATAGATTAAATATATAGCTCACACTTTGGTGGATGATAAGGCTATTTTTTGAATGATTTGGTAGTTTCTGAAAAAAATAGTACCTTGTTGAGGTATCTTTCGTAACAATTGATGTTTGTTATGCGTTAGTTAATAGCAGAACTACATTGTTAATATCGAAAAAGGATATACAAAGAATGAAATAAAAAGATTTGAAGAATTTTTATTAATAAATTTGACGAATTATACTTATAATATATAAAATAAAAGAAGATATGTTACCAAAACGTCAGGGTCTTTATGATCCTTCATACGAAAAAGATGCTTGTGGAGTAGGGTTGTTAGTAAATATTAACGGCGTTAAGTCGCATCAAATTGTTGAAAAAGGACTACAGATTTTAGAAAATATGGTTCATAGAGGGGCAGAAGGTGCTGATCCTAAAACTGGTGACGGTGCAGGGATTATGCTACAGATACCTCATGAATTTATTCTTCTTCAAGGTATTGCCGTTCCTGAGAAAGGAAGATATGGTAGTGGACTTGTGTTCTTGCCTAAAGGAGATGAAGATTCTCAAGAACAAATTTTTGATTTAATTGAGAAAGAAGTTACTGACATGGGGCTTATATTGCTGCCTGTTAGAGATGTTCCTACAAATAACGAAGATCTTGGTGCTGTTGCAATTAGTGCTGAACCTGATATTAAGCAAATTTTCGTTTCCGACGAAAAAACAAATGACGATATTGACCCAAAACTTTACGTATTAAGAAAAAGACTTGAGAATAAGATTAGAAATTCTTCAATTCCAGGTAAAGATGCCTTTTATATTGCATCGTTATCTTCTAAAAATATAGTATATAAGGGTATGCTTTCTTCTTTACAATTAAGAAACTATTTCCCTGACCTTTTAAATCCGTATTTTACAACAGGTATGGCGCTTGTACACTCTCGTTTTAGTACAAACACTTTCCCTACTTGGAGTTTAGCTCAACCTTTTAGAGTTTTAGGTCACAATGGTGAGATTAATACTATTAAAGGTAATAGAATGTGGATGCATGCAAGAGAATGTGTGCTAGAATCTAAGAGACTTAACAACGAAAACGTAAGCCCTATTATTCAACCTAATATGAGTGATAGTGCGTCGTTAGATAATGTATTAGAGTACTTTGTAATGTCAGGAATGAGCCTTCCACACGCTTTGGCTATGCTTGTTCCAGAGTCATATAACGATAAAAATCCAATTTCTGACGAACTTAAAGCTTTCTATGAATATCACAGTATTGTAATGGAAGCGTGGGATGGTCCTGCGACTATTCTGTTCAGTGATGGACGTTATGCGGGTGGTTTGTTAGACAGAAATGGTCTTCGTCCTGCTCGTTATCTTATCACAAATAACGATACTATGGTTGTTGCATCAGAAATTGGTGTGCTTCCTTTTGAAGCGTCTGAGGTGAAAGAAAAAGGTCGTCTAAGACCTGGTAAAATGCTTATGATAGACATGCAAAAAGGTGAAGTTTATCAAGATGCACTACTAAAAGAAGAATTAGCGAACGAATTCCCATATAAAGAATGGTTGGCTAAAAACCGTATTAAATTAGACGAGATTTTTAACAGTAAAAAAATCGTTAATTCAGTTGACGATTTCGCTAAACTGCTTAAAGCATTCAATTATAACAGAGAAGAGGTTCAATCGATTATCGCACCTATGGTCACAGGCACAAAAGAGCCTATTAACTCTATGGGTAATGACACTCCTCTTGCTGTAATGAGTAAACAACCTCAAAATTTATTCAGTTATTTCCGTCAACACTTTGCCCAAGTAACAAACCCTCCTATTGACCCTTTACGTGAAGAGTTAGTGATGAGTTTAGACAGTTACATCGGTGCTATTAACATGAACTTGCTAGAATATAGCCAAGATTTATGTAAAATGGTTGAGTTAAACCGACCAATTTTGACTAATGCTGAATTAGATACACTATGTAACCTTAGATATAAGGGTTTCAATACACGTAAGGTAGCTATGACTTTCCCTGTGAATGATGGGGCTGAAGGCTTGAAAAAAGGTATCGAAAATCTTTGTAAAGAGGCTGAAAAAGCTGTTGACGATGGTTGTAACTATATCGTATTAAGTGATAGAAGCGTAGATGCTGAAAATGCACCTATACCTTCACTTCTTGCGACTTCTGCTGTTCACTATCACTTGATACACAATAAAAAACGTGTTCAAACTGCCTTAATTGTCGAGACTGCTGATGCACGTGAGGTTATGCACTTTGCGTTGTTGTCTGGTTATGGTGCTAGTGCAGTGAATCCTTATTTAGCATTCGCTATTATCGACGATTTAGTTGCTAAAAAAGAGGTTCAATTTGACTATAACACTGCTGTTAAAAACTATATTAAAGCAATAGATAAAGGATTACTTAAAATCCTTTCAAAAATGGGTATCTCTACAATTACAAGTTATAAAGGAGCACAACTGTTTGAAGCAATTGGTCTTTCTCAAGAACTTATAGATGCTTATTTTGGAAATACAATATCAAAAATTGGTGGTCTTACAATTGCTGAACTAGCAAATGAAATTGTGTCATCACACACTGAGGCTTATTCAGAAGATTTTGATATTAAAGCTCCTATGCGTCACCAAGGTGTTTACACCTTCCGTAAAGACGGTGAATATCACGCATGGAATCCTGATACAATAGCCACACTTCAAATTGCAACACGTTTAGGAAGCTACAAAAAATTCAAAGAATATGTTGATGTTGTAGACGGCAAATGTGACCCAGTGTTTATTCGTGATTTCTTAGACTTTAAAAAAGGAACACCAATCAGCATAGATGAAGTTGAGCCTGTAGAATCAATTATTAAACGTTTTGTTACAGGAGCGATGTCGTTTGGTTCTATCAGTGCAGAAGCACATGAGGCTATGGCAATCGCAATGAACAGAATTGGTGCTAGAAGTAACTCTGGTGAAGGTGGTGAAGATTCAGCACGTTTCAAACCAAAAGAAGATGGCTCGTTAGCTCGTAGTGCTATTAAACAAGTTGCTTCAGGTCGTTTTGGTGTTACTACAGAATATCTAGTTAACGCATCAGAGATTCAAATTAAAGTTGCTCAAGGTGCTAAACCAGGTGAAGGTGGTCAATTGCCAGGATATAAAGTTGATAAAATTATCGCTAAAACGAGACACTCAACTCCAGGTATTTCATTGATTTCGCCTCCTCCACACCATGATATTTACTCTATTGAAGACTTAGCACAGCTTATCTTTGACCTTAAAAATGTCAATCCAGATGCTATGATTAGTGTGAAATTGGTGTCTGAGAGTGGTGTAGGTACTATCGCAGCTGGTGTTGCTAAAGCTAAAGCTGACCTTATCACTATTAGTGGTGCTGAGGGTGGTACTGGTGCAAGTCCTATAAGCTCAATTAAATATGCAGGTCTTCCTTCAGAGATAGGTTTGGCTGAAACACAACAAACTTTGGTGCTTAACGGTCTTAGAGGACAAGTTAAACTGCAAGTTGATGGTCAGCTAAAAAGTGGTAGAGACATCATTATTCAAGCGATGTTGGGTGCTGAGGAATTTGGTTTCGCAACAAGTGCTCTTATCGTTTTAGGATGTGTTATGATGCGTAAATGTCACATGAACACATGTCCTGTGGGTGTGGCTACACAAAATGCTGAATTAAGAGCAAGATTCTCAGGTAAAGCTGATTACCTAGTGAACTTCTTCGAATTTATGGCTCAAAACATACGTGAACATCTTGCAGAAATCGGTGTTCGTGATATGGATTCTATTATTGGTCGTACAGATTTACTTGAAGTTAAAGCTGGTGTAGAGGTTGAAAAAACTAAAAACTTAGACTTTAGCAAAATCTTATATCGTCCAGAAGAATGTAATACTAACGCTATAACTAACGTTACTAAACAAGATCACGACATTGACTCAGTGCTTGATAGACAATTAATTAGTCGTCTTTATCCTGCAATTAACTCTTCAATGCCAGTAGAACTTGATTTCCGTATCAAAAATATTAATCGTTCAGTGGGTGCAATGTTGGCAGGTGTTGTTGCTAAGAAATATGGTAATGAAGGGCTTCCTGAAAACACTATTCACTGTAATTTCAAAGGTTCGGCAGGTCAAAGCTTCGGTGCATTCCTTGTAAAAGGTATCACTTTTAGTTTAGATGGAGACGCTAATGACTATGTTGGTAAGGGTCTATCAGGTGGTAGAATTATTATCACACCTCCGACAGGTACTTTATTCAAACCAGAAGAAAACATCATCGCTGGTAACACATTACTATATGGTGCGACTCTTGGTGAGGTTTACATTAACGGTCGTGTTGGTGAGAGATTCTGTGTGAGAAACAGTGGTGCGGTTGCGGTTGTTGAGGGTGTTGGTGACCACTGTTGTGAATATATGACAGGAGGTCGTACAGTAGTCCTTGGTACTACAGGACGTAACTTTGCGGCAGGTATGAGTGGTGGTATCGCTTATGTTTGGAATCCAGATGGAAACTTTGACTACTTCTGTAACATGGAGATGGTTGAGCTTTCACTAATTGACGATAAAGCTGACAGTAGAGAACTTTATAAATATATTAAAGACCACTACAAATATACAAATAGCCCTCTAGCTGCGAAGATGCTTGATAATTGGAATGAATATGTAGACCAATTCATCAAAATTGTGCCTTATGAGTACAAAAAAGTGCTTCACGAAGAGAAAATGGCTAAACTTCAACAAAAAATTTCTGAAGTAGAGCTAGGTTAGGTTTTAGGGAGAAAAAAGAACTCCCCTATATATAGATTTGTAAATATTAAAAATTAAGATAAATGGGAAATCCAAAAGCATTTTTAGAGATAAAAAGAAAAGAGGCAGGATATAGACCTATTAACGACAGGATAAAGGACTTTGGTGAGGTTGAGCAAGTGCTTAACACTGAAGATAGAAGATTACAGGCATCAAGATGTATGGAATGTGGAGTTCCTTTCTGTCATTGGAGTTGCCCACTTGGCAACAAACAACCAGAATGGCAAGATTTGTTATATAAAAACGACGTAAAAGGTGCGTACCAATTGCTAGTACAAACTGATGACTTCCCAGAATTTACTGGTAGAGTTTGTCCTGCTCTTTGTGAAAAAGGCTGTGTGTTAAACAAAACACATGAAGCTGTAACAATTAGAGAAAATGAGTGTGCAATTGTTGAGCGTGCTTTCGTAGAAGGCTTAGTTTTGCCTAATATCCCTAAAAAGAGATATGTTGAGACTGTTGCTGTCATAGGTTCAGGTCCTGCGGGCTTGGCTTGTGCTAACAGACTTAACCAAAAAGGTTATAACGTTACGGTTTACGAAAAAGACGAAGAAGTTGGTGGACTTTTACGTTTTGGTATTCCTGATTTCAAACTTAACAAATCTGTGATTGACAGACGTGCTGAACTTATGAAAGCTGAGGGAGTAACTTTCGTATGTAACGCTGAAATTGGTAAAGACATCAAGGCTTCTGAAATCGTAGACAAATATGATGCGGTGTGTGTTGCAATTGGAGCAGGCGTTCCTCGTGATTTAGCTATCGAAGGTCGTGACTTAAAAGGTGTATATTTCGCATTAGAGTTTTTGACTCAACAAAATAGAGTAATTGCAGGTGCTAAAATCGCTGATAAAGATAAAATTTCTGCTAAAGGCAAGAAAGTTCTTGTAATTGGTGGTGGTGACACAGGTAGTGACTGTGTGGGAACAGCAAATCGTCAAGGTGCACTTTCTGTGACTCAGATTGAGATTATGCCTAAACCACCAGAAGTAGACAATCCTGCTACGCCATGGCCTTACTGGCCTGTTATCCTTAAAACTTCGAGTTCTCACGAAGAAGGATGTAACAGACGCTGGCTTTTAGATTCTCGTCAGTTTGTTGGGAAAGACGGAGTTCTTACTTCTGTAGAGGTTGAAGGTGTAGAATGGCAGAAAGATGAAGCTACTGGCAGAATGAACTTAATTCACACTGGAGTTAAAGAAACTATAGAGGCAGATCTTGCTTTCTTAGCGATGGGATTCTTAAATCCTGTTCAAGAAGGGCTAGTTGAGCAGCTAAAAGTGGAGGTTGACGCAAGAAAAAATATAAAAGCTGATGCGAACCAAATGAGCAGTGTAAATAAGGTATTTGTGGCTGGAGACGCTACTACAGGGGCATCTTTGGTGGTGCGCTGTATCGCTTCAGGACAAGGTGCTGCTAAAAATATTGATAAATTTTTAAGAAAAATTTAATTATTAATATTAAAAAGACTAATTTTGCGATTAGTCTTTTTTTTATGAACATTTAAGGGGAGTTATAATTTCTCCCTAAAATACTTTTCGGTCACTAACCGCCTCTTTTCGATTTTACAAAAATAGGCAGTAGGAACCACTACAGCAAACTTTTACAAAACCAAAAATAAACAATTATTAACAAAAAATTAAAATCAGGGAGAAAATAGAACTCCCCTTAAAAAACAATATGGAAACTTTAAAGCACGAGTGTGGTATCGCAATGATACGCCTTAGAAAGCCACTTGAGTATTACGAAAACAAGTACGGAACTCAGTTTTATGGATTAAATAAACTCTATCTTTTGATGGAGAAACAACACAATAGAGGACAAGAAGGAGCTGGACTTGGATGTGTTAATTTGAATTCTGAGCCAGGAACAGAATTTATATTCCGTGAGAGAGGATTGGGAACTGGAGCGATTCAAGAAATCTTTGCGAATGCGAAAAAAAGCATAGATGAGGCTACGGCACATAACGACAAAGTTATGCCGTTTGCTGGTGAGGTTTATATGGGACACTTGCGCTATAGTACTACAGGTAAAAAGGGTATTAGCTATGTTCACCCATTTTTGCGTCGTAACAACTGGCGTTCACGCAATATGATGCTTTGTGGTAATTTCAACATGACTAACGTGGCTGAAATTTATGACAATATTGTTAATCAAGGACAACATCCTAGAATATATTCTGACACAGTGTTGCTGTTGGAGCAATTAGGACAATCATTAGATAAAGAAAACCAACGTGTTCACGATATTTACAAACAAGAAGGTTTAGATGGTATCGAACTTACTCGTAAAATGGAAGATAATATTGATATTGTTAATATTATCAATAAACCATCACAAATATGGGATGGCGGTTTTGTGATTTGTGGTGCGTTAGGTAGTGGTGATATGTTTGCACTTCGTGATTCAAACGGAATTAGACCTGCATTCTATTATTATGATGACGAAATCGTAGTTGTAGCTTCTGAGAGACCTGTGATTCAAACAACAATGAACTTAAAGGTTAAGCAAGTTAAAGAGTTGACTCCAGGTTCTGCTATCATCGTTAACAGAAATGGTGACGTTAGCATTAAAGACGTGCTAGGTGAAAAGAAAAATGAAAGATGTTCATTTGAGCGTATTTATTTCTCTCGTGGTAGTGACTTTGACATCTATAGAGAGCGTAAAAAACTTGGTATTGAGCTTGCAGATGCTATCCTTAAAAGCATAAACAACGACATCAAACACACTGTATTCTCGTTTATTCCTAACACTGCTGAGGTAGCTTACTTTGGCATGTTAGAGGGTATAGATTCTTACTTAAAAACAGTTAAAGAGCGTAAAATTCTTGCTTTAGACAGAAATGCTAGTGATTTCTCTGAGAAATTACATGACATTTTGACTATGAAAGTGAGATCTGAAAAGATTGCAATTAAAGATATAAAATTGCGTACTTTCATTGCTGAGGGTGAAGCTAGAAATGACCTTGCAGCCCACGTTTATGATGTTACTTACGGTATGGTTGAGTCTAATGTTGACAACCTTGTTGTAATAGATGATAGTATCGTTCGTGGTACAACCCTGAAGCAGTCTATCATTAGAATTTTAGACAGATTAAACCCTAAAAAGATTGTTATCGTGTCTTCTTCTCCTCAGGTTCGTTATCCAGACTATTATGGTATAGATATGTCAAGAATGGGCGAATTTGCAGCGTTTAGAGCGGCTATAGAATTGCTAAAAGACCGTAAATTAGACCACATACTTGTTGATGTTTACAACAAATGTAAAGCGCAAGAAAATTGGGCTAAAGAAGATGTTGTAAATTATGTAACTGAGATTTATGAGCCATTTACTGATGCTGACATTTCTAAGAAAATTGGCGAGATGTTAACTCCTGCTGACACGAAGGCTGAAGTTGAGATAATTTACCAAACCTTAGAAGGCTTACATAAGTCTATTCCTCATAATCCAGGTGATTGGTATTTCTCGGGGAATTATCCTACACCTGGCGGTGTAAAAATGGTTAATCAGGCGTTTATTAACTATTACGAGGGTAATACTTCTAAACGATAGTTTAAGGGTAAAATTCGGCGTTTTATTTATATTGTTAAGGCTGTTCAGAATCACGAGGTTAGTGATTTTGGGCAGCCTTATTTTATTATATAATCTATCAAAAGGGTCTTTGATCCCGCCTGTCTGGCGTTAAGACAGCCCTATTCTGTATGTGCGTAGCTTCAGCCGACCCGACTAAAGAAGCAAGCTCTGCTTGCGCAGTCGGCTTACAGCTCGGAGAGCTGTAAATTTCTTTCTTTCTTTCTTTCTTTCTAAATATTTATATCCTCTACTTTTTTTGGAAAAAGTAGCAAAAAACTTTGCGCAGGTCGCTTCTTTACGCTAAAATTTTTGATTAAAGCTAAAAATCAAGAACTCGCTTGTTACTTGGTGTTGGCTTCGCACAAAGTCTTCTCGGTGCTCAGACACTTGATTTTTTTAACGCTTTAATCTGCAAATTTCTAAACGCTAAAGCTTATGCGCAGGGTGCCAAGTTGGAACTTGGCTTATGGGATGCAGGATTATTTAATTATATAATTTATTAAGAGAGGCTATACCTCAAAAGGGCAACTCACAGGATTATACTTGTGGGTTGCCCTTTTAATATATGCACGTTTAGTGCGTGTATTTTAGACTGTTATGATAATTCTGCTTTAAGTTGAGCAATTTTATCGTCAGCGATTTTGTTTACTGCATCAAATTCATCTTTAGACGCTAGAGGAACTTTAACGCCGAAGTAGAATTTGATTTTAGGCTCAGTACCTGAAGGACGCATAGAGATGATTGTGCCGTCCTCAGTTAAATATTGAAGCACGTCACTTGTTGGTAGGTCGATGTCAAACGCTTCGCCTGTCACAACGTCAAGCCCTTTAGATGTTTTATAGTCAAAAATCTTAACAACTTTACTTCCAGCAACGCTTTCAAGAGGGTTTTCTCTGTAGTTAGCCATGATAGCTTTGATTTCTTCTTGACCGCTCTTACCTTCCTTAACAACAGAAACTAAACCTTCTTTGAAGAAGCCAAATTTAGCGTAAATGTCAATAAGTAAGTCGTAAAGAGTCATGCCTTGAGATTTAGCCCATGCAGCACATTCAGCGATAAGCATACTTGCAGAAACAGCATCTTTGTCACGAACAAAGTCACCAGCTAAGTAGCCATAACTTTCTTCACCACCACCGATATAGTTTTTAACGCCTTCGTTTTTAGCGATAATGTCTGCGATGAATTTGAATCCTGTAAGTACATTGTAGTGGTCTACGTTGAAGTGTTCAGCGATTTTGATAAACAGTTCAGAAGTTACGATAGTTTTAACGATAAAGTCTTTGCCTGTTAGTTTGCCTAGTTCTTCGTGTCTTTTAAGAAGGTAATATGTAAGGATAGCGCCTGTTTGGTTACCGTTCATAAGAGTCATTTCACCTTTAGAATTTCTAATAGCGATACCAATACGGTCAGCGTCAGGGTCAGTTGCCATAACGATGTCAGCACCAATTTCTTCTGCTTTGTCAGTAGCCATTTTTAAAGCTGATGCTTCTTCTGGGTTTGGTGACTTAACAGTAGGGAAGTTGCCATCAGGAACTGATTGTTCTTCGATGCAAGTGATTGCTGTGAATCCACATTCTTTTAAGATGCGAGGAACTAATGTTGTACCTGTACCGTGAATAGGAGTGTAAACTATTTTAATGTCGCAGTTAGCAGCAACAGCCTCTGGAGAAAGTCTTAGAGAAAGAACTTTGTCTAAATAAATTCTGTCAAGGTCTTCACCTATCATAGTAATGTTTTCGCTGTTTCCAGACCACATAACATCGTTTACGTCAGTGATTTTTTCTACTTCTTTGATGATGTTAGTGTCATGAGGAGCAATAACTTGAGCTCCATCAGACCAGTATGCTTTGTAGCCATTATATTCTTTAGGGTTGTGTGAAGCTGTCACAACAACACCACTTTGGCAACCTAGTTGACGAATTGCGAAACTTAATTCTGGAGTAGGTCTTAGTGATTCAAAAAGATAAACTTGGAAACCGTTAGCTGCGAAAATTTCAGATACTGTTTGTCCAAATAAAGGGCTATTGTTACGAGAGTCATAAGCAACAGCTACTTTGATTTGAGTGTCTTTAAATTCATTTTTAAGGTAGTTAGCTAGACCTTGAGTCGCCATGCCAACAGTGTAGATGTTCATGCGATTTGTACCTACACCCATGATGCCACGTAGACCGCCAGTACCAAATTCTAAGTTTCTGTAGAAAGCCTCAACCAAAGCTTGTGGGTTCTCTTGTTGTAGTGTTCTAATCTCTGCTTTAGTTTCTTCGCTGTAATTGCCTTCAAGCCATTTTTCAACTTGACTTTGTACATAATTTTCTAATTCCATAATCATTTATTTTTATATTAATATATTTATATTTTATAACAAGTTTACTCACACAAATATAATATTTTTTTTTAATATTACAAGATATTTTTATTACATTTTTACATGATTTTTGTAGTGTTGGTAACAATTATAACGATTTAGCGTTATTTTGAGTGTTTAAATGCTATTTAAATCCTTGTAAATCAATTAAGTTACAAATTTACATAAATTTATATGTATAAGTTTTAATGTGTAACTTATAAGATGTTTGGTATTTTTAAATTTTAATGTTTAAATGTGAATAAATTTAGATGTATAAATATTAACAAAAAATATTTAAAAAATTATTCCACGCTAAATGTATGATAATGTTGTGATTGCATTTTGACTTTGAGGAAAAATGAAAAAAACTAATAAAACACATTTTTTTTTTGGAAATATTTTTATAACCTTTGTAGTCGGTTATTTACCGAAAAATAATTTTGCTGAAACGATTTAGATTACAATCTAAGGCTTTTATTCTAACTAATAAACTGCTATATACTACACTTAACATGTCTCAAAATTTAACATCTTATAACGAAATCTGGCACAACTGTCTAAAAACCATTAAAGAACAAACTTCTAATGAGGAGTTCGTTAAATGGTTTCAGCCTATTGTACCTATTAGTTATGATGGAGAGATTCTGAGATTGCGTGTGCCTAATGAAAGTTATGCAAAACAGATTGAAAGAAATTATATTCTTATTCTTAAGCCTATAGTTTGTCAAAAATTTGGAGAGCATACTCGTTTAAAATATGCAGTGCCTGTTGTGAACAATCAAACTAACTATACTGCTGGAAATGCTACAAATTCTGCTAGCAAATCAACTTATGTAAACAGTACTGACACAAGAAACATTAATCCTTTTGCTTCTCAGACAGTAAGAAAGATCGTTGTTGACCCCCAGTTAAATTTTGATTTCACTTTTGACAATTATATACAAGGTGAGTGTAACTATTTAGCACGTTCTGCGGCTCAAAGTATATCGCAAAGCCCTGGTTTAACGCCTTATAACCCTCTGTTTGTATATGGAGATTCAGGTTTAGGTAAAACACACCTCGCTCAAGCAATAGGTATAGAAGTTAAACGTCTTTATCCTGATAAAAACGTGCTATATGTTAGTGCGCACAAGTTTCAGGCTCAATATACAGACGCAGTACGTAAAAAAGAAGTAAATGACTTCATACATTTCTATCAAATGATAGATGTGTTGATTATTGATGATATTCAAGAGTTTGCAGGTAATAAACCTGGTACACAAAACACTTTCTTTAACATCTTCAATCACTTATTCCTGTCTAAAAAACAACTTATCTTGACTTGTGATAAGTCACCTGCTGAGTTACACGACATAGAACAACGTCTTTTAACTCGTTTCAAAATGGGTCTTTCTGTTAGACTTACATCTCCAGATTTTGAAACTAAAGTTAAGATTATAAAATCTAAATGTCAAAGACTAAATGTTAAATTGTCTGACGAAATAGTTGATTTTGTAGCTGATAATATCAAAGCAAATATACGAGAAATTGAAGGTGCTATCTCTTCTTTCATTGCGAATGCTACACTGTTAGGACGACCTGTTACTATAGAATTAGCTAAAGAGATTTTGGGTGTATATGTTAACTTCACAGTCAAAGAAATAAATTATGCACAAATCGAAGAGGTTGTAAGTTCTCACTTCAATGTTTCTGTTGCAGATTTGAAAGGTAAAAAACGTAATAGAGAAGTTGTTCAAGCTCGTCAAATTGCGATGTACATGTGTAAACAACACACTAATATGCCATTAAAAACTATTGGTGATGTCATGGGAGGCAAAAATCACGCAACTGTGCTACATTCATGTAAAGCGGTAAATGCTTTGATTGAAACTGATAAAGCTTTTAGTGCAAATGTCGATCAAATAAACAAAAAGCTTCGATAAATTAAGTAAATTTTCAGTTTTGAAGTCTTTATAAATAATTTTAGCTTCACTTGTTCTGAATATTTATATCTTTACCATAAAAGTTCTAAAATTTACCATATTTATATACGTTATGACCAAATTAGCACCTAAGTTTACGAACAAAGGGTGTAAATTTGGTTGTTTTTTTGCTTAAATCGGCAATTCTTGTCTTTTTTCTCGATAATTTTAGCTTATATCCTAATCTATATAATGTTTTTTTTAATAAAATCTATATGAAAGTTGCAATAATTGGAGCTGGAGCCGCAGGTTTTTTCTCAGCAATAAATCTTAAAAAATTTAATGCTAATATTGATGTCACAATTTTTGAGGGAGCTTCAAAAGTCCTTTCAAAAGTTGCAGTATCAGGTGGTGGAAGATGTAATTTGACAAATTCTTTTGCTGATGTGAGAAATTTGTCGTTAGTCTATCCTCGAGGTGACAAATTTATGAAAAGGGCTTTCAAAATATTCGACCATAAAGACACTTATGAATGGTTTGAGGCTCATGGGGTGAAATTAGTGACTCAAGATGACAATTGTGTATTCCCCTGTTCACAAGATTCTCAAGAAATTATAGATACATTTTTAAGACTATCAAAAGAGCTTTCTATTAGCGTGAAAACTAGGCATAAAGTGTCAAATATTGTAAAGGAAGGTGATGTTTTTGAACTTGAATTTGATGATGAAGCAGTTGATAATAAGATGTTTAATGCAGTTATTGTAACTGTCGGAGGAAAACCGAATTTAGATGGTTTCGATATGTTTAAGTCGTTAAATTTAGATGTAGTTGCGCCTGTTCCTTCGCTTTTTAGCTTCAACATCGCCAACAAACAGCTCACAGAATTAATGGGAACTGTAGTCGAAAATGCCATAGCTAAAATGCAAGGTCAAAAGATAAAATCTACTGGTGCTTTGCTTATAACTCACTGGGGAATGAGTGGTCCTGCAATTTTGAAATTGTCTTCTTATTATGCTAAGTCGTTGAATAACAGTAATTATACAGCTAAAATTTCAATAAATTGGGTAAATGATACAAATGAGCAGAATGTTAATAAGAATTTAGATGAAATATTCTTAAAAAATAGCCAGAAAATGGTTACTTCTATTCGTCCATATAACTTACCCTCACGATTGTGGATTTATTTGTTAAAAAAGGCTGAAATTAGTGACGAAAGACGATGTGCTGAACTAGGTAAGAATGGCATAAATAGAATTATAAACATCCTTACGAATGATGAGTATGACGTTGTAGGAAAGAATCGTTTTAAAGAGGAATTTGTCACATGTGGAGGTATCTCTTTAGAAAATATAAATTTTACTACGATGGAAAGTAAAGAGTATGAAAATCTATATTTTGCAGGTGAAGTACTTGATGTTGATGCAATTACGGGAGGCTTTAACTTACAGGCTGCTTGGACATTATCATATATTACCGCCTTATCTATAGCAACTAAAGCTAAAGAGTAGAGTTTCCGAGAAATGACATAAATAATAATAGGGCAATTGTAAATTTTACAATTGCCCTATCTATTTAGCTTATTTTTTATTCTTAGGAGCAAGAATTAGAATCATTCTTTTACCCTCAAGTTTTGGTAGTTGTTCAACTTTTGCTAGCTCTTCTAGGTCTGTAGCAAAACGAAGTAACAAAATCTCACCTTGATCTTTAAATACAATCTCACGACCCCTAAAGAACACGTATGCCTTAACTTTAGAACCATCTTTAAGGAAGTTTTCAGCGTGTTTTAGTTTGAAATTATAGTCGTGGTCATCTGTATTAGGACCAAAACGTATTTCTTTAATTACAACTTTAGTTGTTTTCGCTTTTATCTCTTTTGCCTTACGCTTTTGTTGATATAAAAACTTCTGATAATCAACGATTCTACAAACTGGTGGTTCAGCTTTAGGTGAAATCTCAACTAAGTCAAGATTCTGTTGATCAGCAATTTTTAACGCTTCAGCAATGCTTAAAACTTTTGATTCAATTTCATCACCAACGATTCTCACTTGTTTTGCAGTGATTTTGTCGTTGATTTTGTGAGCGGCTTCACG
>JAWXTO010000023.1:0-18259 GCA_044433545.1 Rikenellaceae bacterium | reverse complement strand
AAAGCCTTGTGTTACAAAAAAGTACCTTCTGCGAACTGAGAAATATAATTATTTAATCCTTCTTTTAATTTTTTATTATCAACTTGTCCGTCCTCTAAAGTACACATATAATCTACGATATTGATAAGCTCTGCTTTTAGACCTAATTCTTTAAGATGATAAGTAAAAATGAATGTTGTAAGAAGCTCTCCTTGCGCTAAAATTAGCCCCTCAGAACTTACTCCAAAATCTTTAGCTTCATTAGAAATAAATTCAAAAACAGAATTTACCTTTGCTAAAACAACTTCCTTATTATCTGAAATTAAGCTACTTACACAATTAGCATACTTGTCAATTAGAAAATTAATCTCTTCAGTACAATCTACAGATGCTTTTGCAGAATTACAAATTTTCACTAAATAATCTGTCGTTCCACTCATTGCCGATAAGACCGTAACCTTAGATTTTTCATCTTGAATTATAGAGGCTACCATTCTCATATTTTGCTCTGAACCAACACTCGTGCCACCAAATTTTAGAACGCTATACATAAATTTTAATTGTTAAAAATGAAACAAATTTAATGTTATTGAAAAAAAACTAATATATTTTGTTGTTTTTTTCAAATAAAAAAACTATTTTTGCCTTATTCCATGTTTAGAATAGAATGTACGAAAATATTTTAAGTGCACAAATATATATAGCTTAGTTTAAAATAAAAAATTTTAGTACGCTTTTTATTCAATTTTAATACTAGATGTTAAAAACTATACATTGACTTATATTAATATAACAGAAGGAATACACCAGTTTACGATTCAATTAAAAGCGCATAACATTCTTTTAATTTGAATTTTATTAATAAAAAAGGTTATAATCTAGGAGAATATAAATCTCCACTTAAATAAAAGAAATATATGGTTACAATTCCCAGTGTTGTCGAGCAGGTTATTAAAAAGAAGCCTTTTTTAGAAAGTGCTTTAATAGAAGGTATTGTTAATCTTTCAGCTTTATCTCGTAAAATTAAGGATGAAGTTGAAGAAGAACTAGGCAAAGAAGTTAATGACGGTGCTATTATTATGGCATTAAACAGACTAGTACCACGCCTTGAATTAATTTCTACTATGAAATTCAAGAAAATCGTTGAAAACATAGGAGACATAATTGTTCGCTCTTCACTTTTGGATTTTGCCTTTGTTAACAGCCCTACTTTGTACAAAAGACAAGCTCTTTTATTAGAAAAAATAACTGGCATGAGTGACATTTTTTGTACTTTTTCACAAGGCGTAGGCGAAACTACCCTAGTAATTAGTGCGTCTATTGTCGACATCGTTGAAGAAATATTTAAAGACGAAGTTTTAATTACTAAAACTTCAAGTTTATCTTCAATCACAGTTAAATTACCTAAAGAAAACAGCATTTACCCTGGTGTTTATTACTTTATCTTCAAAGAATTAGCATGGGACAACATAAACATCTCAGAAGTAATTAGTACAACAAATGAATTTACTGTTATTGTAGACGATGCAGACATCCACAAAGCATTTTCTATATTAATGGACTCTAAAAAGCAATTTCAAAACAAATTATAATAAAAAATAAAACATTATGGCATCAATTAAAAGATTAAAAAAAGATGTAGACTATGTAATAAGTGAGATAATCTCAGATTGTTACACTTGTTTAATTATAAACAACGATATAGATCAAAATAGCGTTCTTACAATTGTTGAAGAAGCTGTTAACCTTAGAAATTCTTTATTTGACAGAATCAACAACCCTGCTGAAAAACACAACAAAAGTTTAGTAAAAAAACACTATTACTTAATCCGTGAAAACATGTTTGAGGCAGCAGATGGCTTTTTTGTACGTTTAAGCGACATTTGCAAAAAATAAACTTTTTCTCATTAATAGAACCTCTTAAAAGGGAATTTATAAAACGAAAGTTTTATAAATTCCCTTTATTTGTTTGTATCGAAATCACATATTTACCTTTTAATATAAGAAAAGTCTTAGAATTTTATTTTTAAATATTATATTTGTCGATAAATTAAACAAAAATGACAAAGACTGAACTTCTTAATTTTGACAAGAAACATATATGGCATCCATACACCTCTATGGTTAACCCTCTTAACGTCTACCAAGTAGAAAGTGCTAGTGGAGTACATATAAAATTGGCAGATGGACGTGAATTGATAGACGGAATGAGTTCATGGTGGTGTACAATTCAAGGATACAACAACGCTAGGCTTAATGAGGCTGCAAAAAGACAAATTAACAAAATGTCTCACATTATGTTTGGCGGCTTCACACATGAACCTGCGGTCGAATTGGCTAAATTGCTTACAGAATTTCTTCCAACAGAATTAGATCGAATTTTTTATAGTGACAGTGGCTCTGTAAGTGTTGAAGTAGCTCTGAAAATGGCTATTCAGTATCAATATTCACTTGGAAAGATGTCTAAAACTCAGATAGCTACTATCAAAGGAGGTTATCACGGTGACACATGGCACGCAATGAGCGTATGTGACCCTGAAAATGGCATGCACTCATTATATAATGGTCGTTTAACGGCTCAATATTTTGTTCCTCAGCCTAAAACGACATTCAATGAACAATGGAATGACTCAGATTTAGACCCTGTAAGAGAGCTTTTTAGTCAACATGGTGACGAAATTGCAGGTTTTATTTTAGAACCAATAGTACAAGGAGCGGGCGGCATGAGATTTTATCATCCGAACTACTTAAATGGACTAAGAACATTGTGTGATGAATATGGAATACTTCTTATTTTTGATGAAATAGCTACAGGCTTCGGCAGAACAGGGAAAATGTTTGCTATGGAATGGACAGACGTAATTCCTGACATTGTAACTTTAGGGAAAGCTCTTACGGCAGGATATTTAAGCTTTGCTGCGACTATAGCAACTAAAAAAGTAGCACATACTATATCGTCTAACTATCCTCATTCATTTATGCACGGACCAACATTTATGGGCAACCCTCTTGCATGTTCTATTGCTATTGAAAACCTTAAAATGTTGAAAGAAAATTCGCCATTAAAGCGCATAAAAGCTATAGAAACAATATTAAAAGATGAATTAGCCCCTGCATCAGAATTTGATAATGTAAAAGAGGTTAGATGTTTAGGAGCTATAGGCGTAATTGAAATGAAAGAAGCCGTAGACATGCAAACCTTACAAGCTAAGTTCGTTGAAAATGGCATCTGGGTGCGTCCTTTTGGTAAATTAGTGTACATTATGCCTCAATATATTATCTCTGACTCAGAATTAACGACACTTTGCAGAACTTTAATATCTTGTATAAAATAACAACATGATTTAGGGAGAAACTAAGCTCCCCCTTAACTAAAATATAGAATAAAATGAAAAAAATTATTTCTACAGAGAATGCTCCAAAAGCTGTTGGACCATATTCTCAAGCAATTGAAGCTAACGGAACACTTTACATTTCTGGTCAAATCCCTGTAAATCCTGCTGATGGAACTATAGGCGAAACAATAGAAGAACAAACTCACCAATGTCTTAAAAATGTAGGTGCGATTCTTGAAGAAGCTGGCTACACTTATGCAGACGTAGTTAAATCTACAGTTTTATTAGACGACATGGATAATTTTGCTGCTATGAACGCTATTTATGCGTCATATTATACTAGTGATCTTCCTGCACGTGTTTGTTATCAAGTTGCAAAACTTCCTCTAGGCGTAAAAGTAGAAATTGAAACTACTGCCGTAAAATAATTCATACGAGAAATTAAAATATCTCAATTAATGAGGGTGACAATAAGCGCACTAAGCACAGAGGGTGACTAACAAGGATGAGTTTTGAGACTTCGTGAAGGTTCAAAAACCGCCTTGTTAGTCACTCTCATTTTAAATTTAAGCTGTTCATATCTGTAAAAAAGCCTAAAATCTGAAAAAAATAGCCCAAATAAGAAAATAAATGTTAAAAAACATACATTTTATTTTTTAGTTTAATTTTTTTTCGCTAAACTTGTCATTATGAAAATGAATAGTACACATACGATTACTTTTGTGAGCAACCTAATTATTAGCGTTGCTATATTTATTTCTACCATTACCATTACGTCAATTATTACGACCCCTTGGGGGTTATTATCTACATATCACCGTTAAATGGGTGGTATATACTCGAATGTATATGCCCGTTGGTCTAAAATGACCGTTCCCAATTGTCCATCTAAAAAATAATGTATTATATGAATATTTTAAAATATGCGTTATATGCATAAGGACATTCAAAACTTATATCAAAAACGAAAATAATAAGAAATATATGAAATCAGTAAAAGTATTTGCACCAGCTACAGTAGCAAATGTTGGGTGTGGATTTGACGCAATGGGTTTTGCGTTCAAAGGAGCAGGAGATGTAATAGAAATGTCACTTATTGACTCAGATGAAATAGTTTATGAAAATGAAACCTCTATAAATGTACCTTCTGACCCAGAAAAAAACCTTATGACTTATGCCCTAAGAGCGATTATGGACGCTTCAGGTGGCAGAAGAGGCGTAAAGGTTATTTTAAAAGAGAAAATCTTCCCGGGAAGTGGTATAGGTTCTAGTGCTGCTGCTGCTGCATCTGCCGTAGTAGGTTACAACGCACTTATGGAACTAGGATATAGCGATGAAGAACTTATTCCATTTGCTCTAGAAGGTGAATGTATCGCTAGTGGTGCTCGCCACGCTGACAATGTTGCTCCTGCACTTATGGGAGGCGTTGTTTTAGTAAGAGATTACAATCCTATTGACGTTGTTCGCATTAAACCAGCTTTAAAACTATATTGTGCTATTGTTCACCCACAAATTGAGGTAAAAACAATAGAAAGTCGTGCCGTTTTAAAACCTGAAATTTCGATGAAAGTTGCGGTACGACAATGGGCAAATTTAGGTTCTTTAGTTGCGGGTTTATACAATGGAGATTCAGCTTTAATTGGTCGTGCGCTTGAAGATCACGTTGCTGAACCTTTCCGCAAGAAATTTATTCCAGGATATGATGAATTAAAAGCTGCTGTTATGGAATGTGGTGCTATTGGAGCTAACATTTCAGGTTCAGGCCCTTCAGTTTTTGCTCTTGCAGATTCTTTAGAAAAAGCAGAAGAGATTTCACAAGTTATGTTAGCACACTTTAAAGCATTAAATATTGATGCTAACGCCTATGCTTCGGAAATATACGACAAAGGATGTCACGTTATATAGTTTTCAGGCATCTTTTCTAAGAAGGCTTTTCCCAATAACAGCCTACATTTTTCACCTTTTTCGTAAAATCAATGCTCACAACCTCAAAGGTTGCTCCGCTTAATTTTACGAAAAACGCAAAAAATCTAGGCTATTCTTGGAAAAAGGGACATCTTGGTTTTTTGCCAACTGCACACCCCAATAACAATAATAACATATAGAAAATTTAAATAATATGAGATATTACGGAACACGAGATAAAAATAAATTTTACACTCTACAAGAAGCTGCAAAAAGCGGTTTAGCACCATGTGGAGGTCTTTATATGCCAGAAAGCATACCTCAAATTGACCTTAAAAAGCTAGAAGAAGAGGCTGAAAAATCTTTTGCAGACATGGCATACTATGTCGCTGACCTTATCTTCGGTGAGGACATGGATAAAGCACAGCTAAAAGACATAATCTTTGATGCTTACAACTTCGCTTTACCATTACACCAATTTGGCGATAGCGACAAGTTTACTTTAGAGCTTTTCCATGGCCCAACGCTAGCATTTAAAGACTTTGGAGCACGTTTCATGTCACGTATGCTTTCGGCTTTACGAGGAGATAAAAAAACTATCATACTTACTGCTACTTCTGGTGACACAGGAAGTGCTGTAGCTGACGGATTCTATGGAGTAGAGGGCATAGATGTGTATATTCTATTCCCTGAAGGAAAAGTAAGCGACTTCCAAGAACGCCAAATGACTACACTAGGTGGAAATATCCACGCTTTAAGAGTAGACGGCAGTTTTGACGATTGTCAAGCTATGGTAAAAGAGGTTTTTGCTAATCACGAACTTTGCGCAGCTAAAAACATAACTTCTGCAAACTCTATTAGCATTTTACGTTGGGTTCCTCAATCTTTTTATTATTTCTGGGGATATATTCAATGGAAAAAAGCTACTGGTAAAACAGAATGTGATGTTGTAGTGCCAAGTGGTAATTTCGGAAATATCACGGCTGCAATTTTAGCATATAAAATGGGACTTCCATTACGTAAATTTGTTGCAGCAACAAATTCTAATGACACTATTCCTCAATTCTTGAAAACTAAGGTTTACACACCTAAGCCTACTGTTGCTACATGTGCTAATGCTATGGATGTTGGCAACCCTAGCAACTATGAACGTCTTGTTGAGCTTATGAGCTGGGAAGAATTGTCTGAAAAAATGGTAGGTTTAAGCTATACAGACGAAGAAATCGAGAAAACAATGGGCGAAATTTATGAAAAATATGGCTATTTAAGTTGCCCTCATAGTGCCGTAGGTTATGCAGCTATGTGTGACACTGGAGTTGAAGGATTTTATGCTTCTACAGCGCACAGCTCTAAATTTGCAGATGTAATTGAACGTGCTGTAGGTGTCACAGTTGACATTCCAGACTCTCACAAAGGAATTATGACCAAAGAAAAAATCTCTAACCCGCTAGGAAGACACGACTTAGAGACGATTTTGTAATAGTGAGAGTTAGGAATTAGGAGTGAGGAGTTATTTCCTTTAATAATCTTTTTAGTTATGAGTTATTTTTCAGTTATGAGTTATTTTTCAGTTATGAGTTGTGAGTTATGAGTTATTTTGATTAATTATTAATCGCGTTAGCGAACTCATAACTCATAACTCATAACTCATAACTCATAACTCATAACTCATAACTCATAACTCATAACTCATAACTCATAACTCATAACTCACAACTCATAACTCATAACTCATAACTCACAACTCATAACTCATAACTCACAACTCATAACTCACAACTCAAACACACAGAAACAAAAAAGAGGTTGTTCAAAAACGAAATGTTTTTGAACAACCTCTTTTTTTGTTTCTGTGTGTTAACGAATATTCGCAATACTAATAATATCAGCAAAAACACCAGCAGCAGTAACACTTGCACCTGCTCCATAGCCTTTAATTTGCATAGGATATTCGTTATATCTATCAGTAGAAATAAGAACGATGTTGTTGCTACCCTCTAGATAATAGAATGGATGTTTGTCATCAACTTCCTGAAGACCAACACTAACATCACCCTCATCTAGTTTCGCAACAAATCTCCAACGACCGCCTTTTTCGACAAGAGCTTTACGTTTTTCCTCAAATTCAGCATCTACATTAGAGATTTTAGCCCAGAATTCGTCTAACGAACCATCAAAATATGCGTTAGGAATGAATAAATTTTTCTTAACGTCATCTTGTTCAATTGTGTAACCTGCTTCACGTGACAAGATTACAAGTTTACGTATAACGTCTACTCCACTAAGGTCAATACGAGGGTCTGGCTCTGCATAACCTGCCTCTTGAGCCATTTTTATAGCTTTACTCATAGGAATTTCTTCATTCATCTCGTTAAAGATAAAGTTCAAAGTTCCTGACACAACAGCTTCAATTTTAAGGATTTTGTCACCACTATTAATCAAGTCGTTGATTGTGTTGATAATAGGAAGACCTGCACCTACGTTTGTTTCATATAAGAACTTAACATCTTTTTTACGAGCTGTCATTTTAAGATCTTGGTAATTTTCAAACGAAGAAGAAGCTGCAATTTTGTTAGCAGTAACAATAGAAACGTTGTTTAGCAATAAATCTTTATAGATTTTGGCAACATCGCTACTAGCTGTACAATCAACAAAAACAGAGTTAAAGATGTTCATCTCAACAATTTGGTCTTTGTATATTTCTGGTGTGCTAACGTTCTCAGAGTTTGCTAAAAGCTCTTTATAGTTTGATAAATCAATTCCGTCACGGTCTAAGATATAACGTTTTGAATTTGCAATACCTACAACACGAATTTGTAGCGAATTGTTAGCCAACAATTTACTTTGTTGTTTGTGGATTTGGTCAACAAGGTTGCTACCCACAAGTCCAACACCTGTTAAGAATATATTTAAAACTTTATAGTCTGACAAGAAGAACGAATCATGGATAACATTCAGCGTTTTACGCAAAGATTCATGTTTCACAACAAAGGAGATGTTTGTTTCTGAAGCACCTTGCGCACAAGCAATAACGTTGATACCGTTTCTACCGATAGTACCGAAAAGTTTACCTGCAACACCAGTAGTATATTTCATTCCACCGCCCACAATCGCAACAGTAGCCAAATTTTTCTTAACTTTGATAGGATTAATCTCTCCAAGGTTCATTTCAACCTCAAATTCAGCGTTTAACACCTCAACAGCAAGTTCTGTGTCAACATTTTTTACACCTATAGAGGTTGTATTCTCAGAAGCCGCTTGCGAAACAAAGAACACACTAATTCCTGCATTTGCAAGACAGTTAAAGATGCGAGAATTTACACCGATAACACCTACCATACCCAATCCTTGAATAGTAATGATTGCAGTGTCATTTATCGAAGAAATACCTTTAATTGTAAGCTTAGATTTCTCTTCACCTTCTTCACCTTTAGTGATTAAAGTGCCTTTTGACTCGATATTATATGTATTTTTAATTACGATAGGCACATTTTTATGGAAAACAGGATATATTGTCGGAGGATATACCACTTTTGCACCGAAGTTACAAAGTTCCATAGCCTCAACATAAGTCAATTTTTCAATCACATAGGCGTTGTTGATAACACGAGGGTCAGCAGTCATGAAACCGTCTACATCAGTCCAAATTTCAAGAATTGAAGCATCCATTTCAGCTGCAATAATAGCTGCTGTATAGTCTGAACCACCACGTCCAAGGTTTGTGATGTCACCACTCACTTTATCACTCGAAATGAAACCACCTAGAACAACGTTATGAGCTAATCCAGTGAATTTCTCTTTAATTAAAGCGTTTGTAACATCAAAATCTACTATGTGTTTATTGAAATTTGGCACAGTTTTGATAAATTCGCGAGCATCAAACAGCTTAGTGTTATCAATAACATGACTCACAACAAACGAAGATAGTCTTTCACCATAACTTACAATCGTGTTGTTTGTTTTGCTAGATAAATCTTTAATAAGGAAAATACCTTTTAATATATTAGATAATTCTTCAAGATGCGCAGCAACTTCAGCTTTCACACCTTCAACATTTTCAGATTTAACTACTTGTTCTATAATAGAAAAGTGTCTTTCTTTAATTTCGTCTAAAATTGTCTCATAAGCGCTATCACTTTGTGAAGCTAAAGTTGCCACTTTCAACAATTTGTCTGTTATTCCTCCAAAAGCAGAAACAACTACTACACAAGTTTCATCTTGTGATTCAACGATTTTCTTTACATTCAGCAATCCTTCGACAGAGCCTACAGAACTACCTCCAAATTTTAATACTTTCATAAAAATCTAAGTTTTTATTATTTTTTCAACATTTATATTATTCTAATTTTCAAAGTTTCTCTATCTAAAAGCTCTAGCCTTTAGTAGAGTCATAAACTGATGTGGAATATCCGTATCAAAACTAAGTTCCTTCTCAGTTATTGGGTGTATAAATCTTATTTTGCGGGCATGTAGCGCAATTCTACCTATAGGCGAAACAATACCGTCATATTTTCTGTCTCCAATTATCGAACATCCCATGTCTTGCATGTGCACACGAATTTGGTTCTTCTTACCCGTTTCAAGCTCTAGCTCAACTAAAGAATTTCCTGCTCCTTGTTTCAACACTTCATAGTGAGTAACAGCAAGTTCCCCTTCTTCAGGGTCTTTTGTTGAATAGACATAGAATTTTGAGTTTTCAGCCAAATAAGAAGAGTAAACTCCACTCATTTCTTTAGGCTGACCTTTTACTACGGCTACATATTTGCGTTCAAGGACAATCTCATTCCAATTTTGTTGTAATTGGTGTTGTATTTCTTTACTTTTTGCGAAAACCATAAGCCCAGAAGTCTCTCTGTCTAAGCGGTGTACGATAAATACACGTTGGTTACGCTCTTTGCTTTTAAGATATTCACTAAGAATGTAATAAGCTGTCTTTTTGCGCTCTCTGTCAGTAGCCATTGACAACAAACCATTCTTTTTGTCTATAATTATCAAATGGTCATCCTCAAAAACAATTCTCAACATAGGGTGTTTGAATTGCTCAGGCTGCATCTCTGGACTGTAAACCACTTCATCGCCTTTTCTAAGCTCAAAATTGAATTTTGTTGACATGCTGCCATTTATGAAAATCTGTCTATTTGACAAGTATGATTTTACAGTAGTTTTGCTCTTATCAGAAAATGCTTCAAAAAGAAAAGCTAACAATTGACCTTCTTTTTCAACTATAAATGACTTATTTTGTGACTTTTTCTTTTTTCCAAGCACCTTTTTATTGTCATCTTGCTCTTCTTCACCTTCAAACTCCATTAATTCACGTTCGAAAGCTTCATAGTCATATTCTTCTATTTGACTTTTCATATATTTATTTTTTATTTTATTTAACATTAAAAAGGTGCACCGCCTCCGTTTTCAAAATCTGTAGCTCCATTAGAACTTACATCCCCCATAGGATTTGACAAATCTATCGTTCCACCACTAAAAGCTGGTGCAGAATAACCTCCACCGACATTGTTATCACCTAAATCTATATCTCTATATGTTTCAGAGCTTGAATTTCCTGAATTTGAAGTTACAAAATCTGGAATTTCGTCAAAGTTAGTAAATTTAGCTTGATCAGCCTTAAATTTAAGGTTAACAATTCCTGTTGAACCATTACGGTGTTTTGCTATGATAATTTCAGCAAGTCCTGGTGTCAATTCTGTACCCTCACTGCTCTTATCCATGCCATAGTATTCAGGTCGGTGAATAAATGACACAATGTCGGCATCTTGCTCAATAGCTCCCGACTCACGAAGGTCAGAAAGCTGAGGTCTTTTGTCGCCACCACGTGTTTCTACTGAACGGTTAAGCTGTGAAAGAGCAATAATCGGAATGTTTAGCTCTTTAGCAATCGCTTTCAGCGAACGAGAGATAGTCGACACCTCTTGTTCACGATTTCCACGTGTCTCTGACGGCCCAGTCATTAGCTGTAAATAGTCAATCACAATTAATTGAACGTCATATTGTACTTTTAATCGTCGTGCTTTTGAACGGAACTCAAAAATTGATAATGCTGGCGTATCATCAATAAAAATTGGCGCAGCTTGCAGAGGTACTATAGCTTTTTCAAGGTGACTCCACTGATTAGCATCTAGTCTACCCGATTTAATCAATCCTGAATTAAGACCCGACTCGCTAACAATTAGACGTGTCATAAGCTGTTCAGAACTCATCTCTAACGAGAAAAATGCAGTAGGTCTATTAAATTCTATAGCCATATTTCGAGTCATGCTCAACACGAAAGCCGTTTTACCCATCGCAGGACGTGCCGCAATGATAATAAGGTCAGAAGGTTGCCATCCTAAAGTTATTTTATCTAAATCGTTAAATCCAGTAGGCACTCCACTTAACCCGTCAGGCTTGTTTTTAGCCTCTTCAATAAGTTTTAGTGCTTTTTTTACAATGTCATAAGACTTCTGAACGTCTCTTTTTATGTGTCCTTCAGAAACTTTAAATATCTCACCTTCAGCATAGTCAATAAGGTCTGTAACGTCAAGTGCATCATCAAAAGAATTTTTCTGTATGTCTGTAGAAGCACGTATTAGCTCTCTTTGTATATATTTCTGAGCTATGATTTTTGAGTGAAATTCAACGTGAGCCGCAGAACCTACTTTCTGGGTCAATGTCGCAAGATAAGAAGCACCACCAACCTCAGTAAGTTGTGATTTTCGTCTTAACATCTCGCCTACTGTGTATAAGTCAATAGGTTCATGTTTAGCCGAAAGATCTAATGCTGCCTGATAAATAAGTCTGTGACTTTCTTTATAAAAAGCATCTGGTTTTAGTATCTCAATAACCGAGAAAATAGCATTGTTCTCTATCATTATAGCACCAAGCACCGCCTCTTCAAGGTCTACAGCTTGAGGAGGTACATAACCTTGATCTTTACTAAGAGCCGATACGATTTCGTTGGCACTTACAACATTATTTCTTTTTGCCATATCTAAAATTTCTTTTTTCTCTCATTCTACCATCGAAAAACTGTCCTTTTTGTGCTTTTTTACGTTCCATGTCACGTTCTACGAACACTTTTTCATTTGTATAAGGATTTACTCCCGTATAATATATCACACTCGATAAAGTTAACGGAGTTGGAGTAAAATCTTGCACCTGTTCAAGGTTAAAATTTAAACCTTTCATCTTTTTGTGCAATTCTTGCATATCTCTAAATTCACATTTTGGGTGAGAAGAGATAAAGTAAGGTATTAACTGATATTTCAACCCTTTCTTAGCACATATACTTAAAAAATCAGCGTTTAATTTTCTAAATAAATCAAAAGGCGGCTTCCTCATCATTTTCAGCACCTCATCTTCGGTGTGCTCAGGCGCAACTTTCAACCTTCCAGAGGTATGTCTCTCAATTACTCTCTCAAGATAGCTATAATAGTTCTTATCGTCTATCATGTCATATCTTATCCCACTTCCTATGAATGCCTTTTTTATGCCCTCTATTTTTTCTATCTTATCATACAAATTTAGCAACGGTTTATGGTCGTTATCTAAATTCTTGCACACTTTAGGGAAGATACACGAAGGTCTTGAACACTTAGCACATAAATTTGTGTCTTTCCCACCCATATTATACATATTCGCAGAAGGTCCACCAATGTCTGATAAATATCCCTTAAAATCTTCGTCAAGCGTAAGCTGTTTTACTTCGTCTAAAATAGACCTTTCGCTTCGTGAAGAGATAAATTTACCTTGATGTGCTGAGATTGTACAAAAGCTACACCCTCCAAAACACCCTCTGTGCATGTTTACAGAGTATTTTATCATCTCATAGGCACTAATCTGCCCTCTTTTTAGGTATTTGACGTGCGGCTTACGTGTAAACCCTAAATCATAAGTTGCATCAAGCTCTTCTGTTGTCAAATAAGGATTTGGCTTATTTACAACCACATATTCTCCCCCACTCTGCTCTACTATTCTTTTCGCATTTACCTTGTTAGACTCTGTTTCTATATGAACAAAGTTGTCACCCAGAGCCTTTTTATCTTTTAAGCACTTTTCAAAAGAGTTTAGAAATATAGTATCTTCTTTTTCAAATTTCTCAACCTCAGACTTTGTTGCCTTATAGGCTATTTGGTTAATTTTTGAAATAGAATCTTTATCATATCCATTTTCTAAAGCTCTCGTAATCTCTAGCATGCTCTTATCACCCATTCCATAGCTTAGAATGTCTGCTTTAGAGTCTATTAATATAGATTTCATCAATCCATCAGACCAATAGTCATAGTGCGTCAATCGACGAAGTGAGGCTTCAATCCCTCCTATCACTATAGGTGTATCAGGATATAAATCTTTTAAAATTCGAGAGTAAACACTCACGGCATAATCTGGGCGCATACCAGCTTTTCCACCTGCTGTGTAAGCATCATCAGAACGCAGTCGTTTTGCAGCAGTATAATGGTTTACCATAGAGTCCATATTGCCCGATGTCACACCAAAATAAAGACGAGGTTTCCCCAACTTTTTAAAGTCTCTTAGGTCGTCTCTCCATGAAGGTTGTGGCACAATAGCAACTCTATAACCTGCTTTTTCAAGTATTCTACCAATTACAGCTACGCCAAAAGACGGATGATCTACATAAGAATCGCCCGTAAATAGTATAATATCTAATTCGTCGTAACCTTTTAACTCAACCTCTTTTTTTGTTGTTGGCAAAAAGTCCGTAGCAAGTAATCTACCCATTTTATTTAGGGGAGTTTATTCTCCCTAATTTTAATTATTTGGGGGAAGAGTTAAAATTCCCCTTTATTTAATAGCAATAACGACGAATCGCCATAGCTTAAAAATCTATAATTGTTATTCAGCGCAAAATTATATATCTCGTGCCATTTGTCTCCCACCACAGCATTGATTAACAGCAATAAAGTGCTTTGTGGTTGATGAAAGTTAGTCACCAATCCACTAATGATTCTAAACACATAACCTTTCGTAATCATGATTTGTGTAGAACCATATAAAACATCAAGTTTAGACTGTTCCATATAGTTTAAAAGAGCACTTATAAGTTCTTTTCCACTAACTTCACAAGGTATATCATACGCTTCCCACTGACCTACTGTTTTGTCAAGATTCTCTCCTTTTAGCACCCTGTAACCTAGCACAGAAAGAGATTCTAAAGTGCGCACAGAAGTAGTCCCTACAGCAATAACATTATCAATATTCTTTAAAATTTCTCGTAAAGTCGTGTAAGATACAGAAAAATATTCAATATGCATCGCATGATCACGAACATTTTCAGCTTTTACTGGTAAAAATGTTCCTGCTCCCACATGCAACGTCACTTCTTGTGTGGTTATTCCTCTATCATTCAAGTCACTAATTATCTCTTGAGTGAAGTGTAAACCTGCTGTTGGTGCAGCTACAGACCCTTCGACACTAGAATAAACAGTTTGATAGCGCACTAAATCAGAACTTTCACTTTTCCTGTTAAGATAAGGAGGGATAGGAATAGAACCCAACATTTCTAGCAACTCTCCAAATGAAATAGTCTGGTCATTCCACGTAAAACGGACTATTTTTTCGTGAATTTCAGTCTTTACTTGTTCTACACAAATTTCATAATCTTTATCGTTATGCGAAAATTTAGTTTTTAGCATTCCATCTTTCCATTTTTTAAGATTGCCTATCATACAATACCACTCACATCCGTCCTTTGAAGCCAAAGCCTCTTCATAACTTCTCGGATTGTGTGGTTCTAGGCAAAAAATCTCAATTTTAGCCCCCGTTTCCTTAAAAAATAACATTCTAGCTCTAATTACCTTTGTATTGTTAAAAATAAGCGTAGAATTTTCAGGCAGATGTTTTTTCAAGTCAACAAAATGAGAGTCCTCAATTTTATTACCATCCCAAAACAACAATTTTGAGTCAGAACGCTTCCCTAGAGGGTATTTAGCAATTTTTTCGTCAGGTAAATTATAGTTAAAATCTTTGATATTTATATAATCAGTCATAAAATGTAACACAAATAAGTTCACCAAATATTAGGTGTATTTAACTAGTATTTTGTACTTTAAGCACAATCTACACATTTTTCGCATGTAACATAGCACGTTAGTCACGCAAAAGTATTAAATTTGTATCATCAAATCAATTAATAATCTTAGAAACTGACAAATTATGATACGAATAGGAGATAGAGTAAAATTCATCAGCGACACTTATGTCGGTGAAGTTGTAGCAATAAAAGGCCTCATCGCTGAGGTTGAAGTTGAAGACGGATTTGTCGTTCCAACAATGCTTTCTGACCTTGTTGTTGTTAACAAAGAAGACGAAATGGATGCTATGCGCCGTATGGGCGGTCCAGACAATCGTCCAGGAACAAACAAAGGCTCAAAACAACGCCCTGAAAAGAAAAACACTGCTCCAAAACGTGAAGCTGCTTATCTTAAATATGGAAAAGTGTCACTCGTAGACGATGATGAGGACGAAGATGACATTATCAATATCAGCGAATTAAAAGCAATGTACGCAAAATCTGTAGCCAACATTAATGCTAAAGAAGTTGAAGTCTTTGAGAAAGAAAATCCAAAGCCAAAAGCAAAAACACCTAAAATTATCGTTGAAGAGCCTACTACTGTAGTTGTTGAAGAACCTGAAATTCAAGAAAAACCTAAAACTGTCGCTTTAGACAACTTAGGCGACGTTCTAAAAATGAAAGGTGACAAAAAACCTGTTCAACAAGCAAAAAAACCTGCTCCTAAAAACGAAATAGAAGTCATTGACTTACACGCTGATGAAATTCTTGAAAACACAGCAGGAATGACAAGTGGTGAAATTCTGCAAGCTCAAATTTCTCGCTTCAATATCGCACTTTCTTTAAATGTAAAAAGTGGCAAACACGGAAAAATGGTGTTTATTCACGGCGTTGGAAGTGGCAAACTAAAATATGAATTACAACGTGAACTACAACGTAAATATCCTAAGTTGAGCTACCAAGACGCATCATTTAAAGAGTACGGATTTGGCGCAATAATGATATTCTATTAAACTTCTTTAACAATCGGGC
The DNA here is from genome assembly GCA_044433545.1 of Rikenellaceae bacterium. Classification (GTDB taxonomy): domain Bacteria; phylum Bacteroidota; class Bacteroidia; order Bacteroidales; family Rikenellaceae; genus JAWXTP01. Next base: position 1,987 of record JAWXTO010000023.1, on the reverse strand, counting down.
ATAAACTTTAAATTGAGTTTACGCCCGATTGATTTATATATTAAATTTTGCTCTTATTTCATCAACCATATCAAGCTCTTCCCATCCAAAGAATTTAACTTCTTTTTCAGTTTGTGTTCCGTTTACTGAAACTGTAACTTTCTCGGTATAAACATCACGTCCAAAGTGTCCATAAGAAGCTGTAGGCAAGAAAATAGGATTTTTAAGTCCAAAACGCTCTACAATTTTCGCAGGACGCAGGTCAAAAATAGAATCTATAATCTCAGCGATTTCTGCATCTGAAATATCTAATTTAGAAGTGCCATAAGTGTTAATAAATACGCTTACAGGCTTAGCGATTCCGATTGCATAAGCAAGTTGTACAAGAACTTCGTCTGCAACACCAGCTTTAACCATGTTTTTAGCGATGTGACGTGCTGCATAAGCCGCAGAACGGTCAACTTTTGAAGAATCCTTACCAGAGAAAGCTCCACCACCGTGTGCACCTTTACCGCCATAAGTGTCAACGATAATTTTACGGCCTGTAAGACCTGTATCACCGTGAGGACCACCAATAATGAATTTTCCCGTTGGGTTTACGTGTAAAATATAGTCATCTTTCACAAGAGAAAGTAAGAAAACGTTGTTGTTCGCCTTTAAAAACGCTTTTACACGTGGCATTAACACATTTAAAACGTCACTTTTGATTTGCTCTTGCATATCTTTCTCAGCTTGTGCAGAATCTTCAGAAACAATAAATTCGTCGTGTTGTGTTGACACTACAATAGTGTGAATTCGTTCAGCTTTTCCATCGTTGTTGTATTCTACTGTCACTTGACTCTTAGAATCTGGGCGTAGGTAAGTCATTTCTTTACCTTCACGGCGAATTTTAGCAAGTTCTTGAAGAATAAAGTGTGAAAGCATCAACGAAGCTGGCATCAATTCTTTAGTTTCATTACAAGCATAACCAAACATAATACCTTGGTCTCCTGCACCTTGTTCGTCTGCTGAATTACGCTCAACTCCTTGGTTAATGTCAGGTGACTGTTCATGAATTGCAGACATTACTCCACAAGAATTTCCCTCAAACATATAATCAGCCTTGTTATAGCCAATTTTATTAATAACTTGACGTGTAACTGTCTGTACGTCAACATAAGCTGAAGATTTAACCTCTCCAGAAACGACAACAAGACCTGTAGTACATAAAGTTTCACATGCCACTTTAGATGTAGCGTCTTGTTTTAAAAATTCATCAAGAATTGCGTCTGAAATTTGGTCTGAAACCTTATCTGGATGTCCCTCAGAGACAGATTCAGATGTAAATAAGTATCCCATAATATAAAATAAAAAAAACGAGCACATGGTTAAGTACAAACCATTACTCGTCATAAAAATTAGGTTTAGCACTTTTTTAACGTGGTTGCAATCAATCAAATCGATCCACTTTTAACACTGCAAAGGTAGTAATTAATTTTTAACTACCAAAATTATACATAAAAAAACGACTATCTTCAAATTTAAAGATAGTCGTTCTTTGTATATAGTAAAACTAAGATTAAGCTTCTTCTGCAACAACTGTGAAGTTAACTGTAGCTTTAATATCTTTGTAAACTTTAACTGTAGCAGTGTAAGAACCTAATTCTTTAACAGCTTCAACAGTAAGGTTTTTCTTTTCAACAGCAACACCTTTAGCAGCTAATGCTTCAACAACTTGCATAGAAGTTACAGAACCAAAGATTTTGTTGTTTTCAGAAACTTTAGCAGTAAGAACAACCTCAGCAGCTTCGATTTGAGCAACTAATGCGTTAGCATCTTCTCTAAATTTAGCTTCTTTGTGAGCTTGTTGTTTGATGTTTTCAGCAAGAACTTTTCTTGCAGAAACTGTAGCTAAAGTTGCGTATCCTTGAGGAATAAGGAAGTTATTTGCGTAGCCTGGGCGAACGTTAACGATATCGTTTTTGTGGCCTAAGTTATCTACGTCTTGTTTAAGTATGATTTCCATTTT
>JAWXTO010000022.1:0-18760 GCA_044433545.1 Rikenellaceae bacterium | reverse complement strand
TGGCTACAGGTGGCTGTTCTTATCCTCTTACAGGCTCTGACGGAGATGGATATTCTTTCGCATACGAATTAGGGCACGAAATCATGCCTTTATTCCCATCATTAGTTCCTTTAGAGGTCAAATCGACACATTTAAAACAACTTAGCAGGCTTTTATTAAAAAACATCAGTGTAAAACTTGAAATTAACGGTGAAAGTGTCAGAGAAGAATTTGGTGAGCTAGAATTTACACAATTTGGAGTAATGGGAGCAGCAGTTTTAAAGTTAAGTAGAGACGCTGTTTCTGCACTTATCGACAAAAAGCGTGTTTCGGTAGTTTTAGACCTAAAACCTGCACTAAGTGTGACTAAATTAGTCGGCAGATTCTCACGTGAACTAGAGGCGAACCAAAATCTGAACGTACAGGGTTTACTGCGAAAATTAATGCCGCAACCCCTTGTCAATGCACTGATAGATTACATAAAAATAAGACCAAATGTGTTTGTAAGGGAACTCTCTGATAAACAACAAGAACACATAATCGCAAGTATAAAAGCCTATAGACTTGAAGTCACAAAATATCGCTCATTTAGAGAGGCAATAGTCACGGCAGGAGGCGTTTCTACTAGCGAAGTCGAAAAAACGACGATGGAGTCCAAAATTGTGAAAGGTTTATATTTTGTAGGAGAAGTTTTGGATATAGATGCTGATACGGGAGGATATAATCTACAATTGGCATTTTCTACAGCATATCAAATGGCAAAAAACTTGTAATATTTTTCTAAATATGGTAAAAATAAAAAGATTATCACTGAAAAAAGTACATCTAAAAACAAAATTAAAGTTAGGATTCTCAAGAAAATACAACAAAATAAAATATCTTTTAAGAATTAAACACTTTAGAGGCAGGGATGTGCATTCTCCATTTATGTATAGCGTTGTACGTAAAGCCCTTATGAATAGGAGAGGTAAACAATTAACAGTAAACCTTAAATTATATAATTTTCTAGGGAATTATGGCTATGTCGAAAGCTCAAAAAAGCGAATTTGTAGAGTATTCAACTATCTTGAACTTGAAAATTACACCACAATAGAATCCTATAACAATTCTAACAGCTTAATTATTCTTGAAAATTCTCAAAATTTTGAACAGTTAAAAAGTTGTGTAAAAGAAATAAGAGAGTCTGAAACTTTTGCATTTATTTCTTTGGGCAACATCTATACAAACCTAGAATCGAAGCAGTTATGGAAGAAAATAATCTTAGAATTAGACTGTGTAGCCGTAGATCTTTACTATGAGGGCTTAATTTTCGTAAACGAAAGTTTGTGTAAACAAAGTTATAAAATGAAATTTTAAATATTATGAGCGTATATACAAAAACTGGAGATGATGGCACAACTGCGCTAATTGGCGGTAGACGTGTACCAAAACATGATTTACAGCTAGAAGCCTATGGCACAGTAGACGAGCTAACAGCTTTTGTGGCTCTTTTACACGACTCTATAGCTGAAAGAAACATAGAAAGCGACATGTTAAACACTGAAAACAAGCGACTTTTAACCATATTAAACAAATTAATGGTTGTTCAATCGTTATTTGCAGCTGACGAAGGTGTAGAAAAAAAACTTCCTCAGATTTCTGAAGATGACATCTTAGAATTAGAGTCTAGCATAGATAGCATGAGTGATTTTCTGCCAAAAATATTCAAATTTACACTTCCATGTGGAGATTCACTAGTTTCTAAAGCCCACGTTTGCCGCACAATATGCAGAAGAGCCGAAAGGGCAGGTTTGCGTGCCGCAGAAACTGTGTTTATAGAACCTCTATCACTAAAATATTTAAACAGATTATCAGACTATCTTTACACTCTTTCAAGACTGTTAAGCTGTGAGTCTAAATGTGAAGAAATTCTGTGGGAACCTTAAAATTAGGAATTTTACACCCAAAAAAAACAATAAAAAACAGCATAAAATATTAAAATTATGCTATTTAACACAATAAACACAAAAATAGCTATTTAAATTTTGTGTTTAATAGACATTTTTTATACTTTTGCGACTTGAAGATAAAACAATAATAAATTTAAATCATATAAATATGTATTGGACACTAGAACTTGCATCTAAAATGGAAGATGCACCTTGGCCAGCAACAAAAGAAGAATTAATTGACTATGCTGTGCGCTCTGGAGCACCACTAGAGGTTTTTGAAAATCTACAAGAAATTGAAGATGAAGGAGAAGTTTACGAAAGTATCGAAGATATTTGGCCAGACTATCCTAGCAAAGACGATTTCTTCTTCAACGAAGACGAATACTAGATCTTTTTTACAAAATTCTTTACAAAACAACGAGGCACTTTTCAATATAGTTTTGAAAAGTGCCTCGTTTTGTTATGTACAAATCAACCTATTCAGGATCGTACACTGAACTACCGAAAGCTAATATAGGCCAGAAGATACCTGGTAATAAAACTGCACCTATAATAAAACCTGTGTCTTTACGGAATGCTTTACACATTCCAACACATGTTAAAATTTGAAATACCCAGTTTACATAAGGAATAAAGAACATGATAACCCACCAATCAGGTTTCTGTGCTACTCTCACCATTGTAAGAATGTTGTAAATTGGAACGATTGCTGCCCAACCTGGTCTGCCAGCCTTTTGAAAAATAACCCAAAGGCTAATAATTGGCAATAAAGCAAAAAATAAAATTAAAACAATAATTAATCCTGCACCTAATTCTTCCATAATTTAAATAATTTTAAGTTAGTAAAAAATTAATATTGAGGCCTAACCCTCACCACACAAAAATAAACAATTTATTTTTTTTAAACAAGGAACTTTTAAAAAAAAAGTAGATGAACGATTAACATTCATCTACTTCTAATTTAATGAGTAAAAATATACTTTATAAATTATTCTTCGATTTGCGTGTAAGTTGCATCACCGAAAGCTAATATTAACAAAAAGATGTATGGGAAGAAGATTAAACCTAAAGTGAAACCTGTACCTTTACCATACGCTTTAGCAATAGCATCAAGAAGTGCAAATGCAAAATAAATTTGCACAAGAGGAATGCAGAACATGAAAATCCACCAAATTGGTTTTCTTGCAATTTGTAATAATGTAATAGAATTGTAAATAGGAATGAACGCTGCCCAACCTGGTTTACCTGCTTTTGCGAAAATTACCCACAAACCAACGGCAGGCAATAACCACAATGCTAAAATAAATAATAAAATAAGCATAATTTAAATTTTTAAAGTTAGTAAAATATTAATATTAAGTTTGTATTTTTTTTAGATTTATTCTTCAGTCAAAATACTGTACTATACCGCATTACGCAATAACTTTGGCAAAGCTATAAAATAAATTTTATTATACCAAATTTAGCTAATAAATAATTGAACTAATTCACACACAACAAACTTCCATTAATCTTCAATTCCCCGCTCAAATGAAGTTAGAACATAACTATATGTAAAAAAACATTTTTAAATATTAACTATCAATCTTCCAAACGGAGTTAACACAAGTGTTGCTAATTTGAAGTGTTGTTTTCCGAAAGGTATGCCTATGATAGTGATACACAATATGATTCCTAATAAAACGTGCACAACTGCAATTTCAAGCCCAAAAACGAACAGCCACACGATATTCATTAACGTAGCCAAGCAACCATTAGCTTTTTCTGTTGCTACTGTAGTGCGTCCAAACGGACAAAGTACCAAACTTGCTATTTTAAATATCTGAATACCAAATGGAATCCCTATAATAGTACAGCAAAGAAGTATGCCTGAAATAAAATACATTAGAGATGTGACTATTCCTCCAAAAATCAGCCACAGGACATTTCCTAATAAATTCATAACACTAATTTTAATTAATTATCAATAAAAAGTGTATATACACAAAAAAATTCTTTAAATTACGTATTCAACTTCTTTAAAAATATACGATGAACTTTCGCCACTCTCTTTCTCTATAATTAACTCTCCCGTAGGCTGAACTTTTATGATTTTACCCTTAAATTCAACATCATCCTCTTTAAATAAAGCCCACTCGTTAAGGCGATAAAGGTTGTTTTCATAATAAGTATCAATTTCACGCATATACCCCGCTTCTAGCGTTTTATATTGCAAGTCTAAAACCTTAGAAAACACAGACAAAACCTCTTGCAAGTCAAAATCAGCATTTTTTAACTGTTTCATTGACACAGGGTTTGGTGCATCACTCAAAAACTCAGTTTGATTAACATTTAGCCCTACACCTATCGTAGAACGAAGCATTTTTCCACTCGCTGTAACGTCATTTTCGATTAAAATGCCACATATTTTCTTATCCCCAACATAAATATCATTTGGCCACTTCACTTGAGCTGGGATTCCATATCTTTTAAGTGTGATAACCAAAGAATTAGACACAATTTTAGAAATATAAAATTGGTCTGCTAAAGTTAAGAAATCTGGCTTTATTATAGTTGAAAAAGTTAAGTTTTTTTCTTCTTCACTCTCCCAAAAATTGCCTTTTTGACCTCTTCCACACGTTTGTTTACGGGCTGCTATTATTAAATTAGGCTCATTTTTGGATTTTACTGCATCGTTTGTACTTGTTGTTTCAGCTATAAATTCTATTGAAAACATTAATTTGTATTTTTGTTCTAAAAATCTTATTTTAGTCAAAAGTAACAATTTTTTGTGTAAAATAAAAATAATTATTACATTTGTGGGGTTGATTTACGAAGTTAGTGGTTTTATGAGTATAGATTACATTTTTACAAGAACATAATCCCCTTAAAATCAACATTTTTAAAATAATAAACAAATATTAATCGTCAGTGAACAAGGTTTTAAATAATAGATGTAATAGTGACTCAAGGTATCCTAGCTTTGAGCTTATAAGATTGCGCCTTGCACGTGTTGAGCGACGACGACGATAGTTTTTCGGTTCCGTATCGAATTTTCCCTCCAAACCTATTTCCAAACACCGAATTGCGTACAGCAATAAGTGTATCTTAAAGATTTTTTAATCGTACATACATATTTTATAACATTTGTTAAAATGACAATTGAAGATTTTGACGTATTTGTGGCTAACGAGTCACATATATCATATGCAGAAGAAATTTGCACAGAAATGGCAGAAAGTGCTAAAGCGAGAGGCACTGGTATCGCTAGACGTACAGCACAATATGTTGCACAAAAAATGATAGACAATAAAGCCGTTATAGCATTCCATAAAGACGGCAGATGGGCTGGATTCAGCTATATCGAAACATGGGGTCACGGCGATTACGTGGCTAACTCAGGGCTTATCATTAATCCATTATTCAGAAAATTAGGTTTAGCAAAGGCTATAAAAACTAAAACGTTTGCTTTGTCGCTTAAAAAATATGGAGAATCTAAATTGTTTGGTTTGACAACTGGTTTAGCAGTTATGAAAATCAACTCTGAATTAGGCTATATTCCAGTTCCTTACTCTGAACTAACAGATGATACTGAATTTTGGAAAGGTTGTGAAAGTTGTGTAAACTATCCTATTCTACAGATGAAAGAGCGCAAAAACTGCCTTTGTACAGGTATGCTTTTTGACCCTAAAACTCACGTTATAGACTTTTCTATAGACGACGTTTTAAACAACAACATTATAGACAAAAATACAATAATAATAGAAAATAAATAAAAACTTAATGATATGAAAAAAGTAGTTTTAGCATTCAGTGGTGGTCTTGATACATCATACTGTGGCATTTACCTATCTAAAGAGATGGGACTTGAGGTTCACGCAGCAATTGCAAATACAGGTGGATTCTCTAAAGAAGAATTAGCAAAAATCGAAGAACGTGCTAACGGCCTAGGAATTAAAAGTTTTACTTGTCTTGACGTAACAGAGAAGTATTACGAAGAAACTATCCGTTTTATGGTATATGGCAATATGCTTAAAAATGCAACTTACCCTCTTTCTGTAAGTGCAGAGCGTATTTCTCAAGCTACAGCTATCGCTTTATATGCAAAAGAAATCGGTGCTGACTATATTTGTCACGGTTCAACTGGTGCTGGTAATGACCAAGTTCGTTTTGACATGATTTTCAACATTCTTGCTCCAGAAATCGAAGTTATCGCTCTTGTTAGAGAGAAAAGATTGTCTCGTGAAGAAGAAATCGAATATTTACGTTCTTATGGTGTAGATTTCGACTTCAAAAAAGCTGAATACTCTATCAATCAAGGAATTTGGGGAACTTCAATAGGTGGTAAAGAGACTTTAACATCTCACACTACTCTACCTGAAGAAGCATATCCTACAAAACTTACTAAAGACGGTTCTGAAGAGCTTACTTTATCTTTCGACAAAGGTCAACTTGTAGCTGTAAACGGCGAAAAATTAGGCGCAATTGATGCTATCCTTAAAGTTCAAGAAATTGCAGGCGCTTACGCTATCGGTCGTGACATGCACGTTGGTGACACTATCATTGGCATCAAAGGTCGTGTAGGTTTTGAAGCAGCAGCTCCTGTTGTTATCATCAAAGCACACCACATGCTTGAAAAACACACATTAACAAAATGGCAATTGTTCTGGAAAGACCAAATTTCTGCTTTCTATGGCAACCACCTTCACGAAGGTCAATATTATGACCCAGTTATGCGTGACATGGAAGCTATGTTAGAAAAAAGCCAAAGATATGTTACTGGTGACGTAATTTTAACTCTTTATCCTTATCGTTTTATGGTAGTTGGCGTTAAAACTCCTCATGATTTAATGAGCGACGAATTTGGCAGCTATGGTGAAATGAACAATTCTTGGTCTGGCGAAGACGTTAGAGGTTTTGGTAAAATTTTCGGCAACCAAACATCTATTCACCGTAACGTAAACAAAGGAGAATAATATATGATTAAGGCAGGTATCATTGGCGGTGCAGGATATACAGGTGGCGAAGCTTGTCGTCTGCTTATCAACCACCCAGAAGTAGAATTAGTGTTTGTTCAATCTTCATCAAACGGAGGAAACTATCTTTATGAAGTGCACTCTGACTTGTTAGGTGACACAGAAATGAAATTTTCTACTGAATTTTCTGTCGATGTAGACGTAATGTTTTTATGTGTAGGTCACGGAGATGCTCGCAAGTTTTTAGAAGCTAACGAAATTCCTGATAGCGTTAAAATTATTGACCTATCACAAGATTTTCGCTTAAAAGACAAAAAAACTATAGCTAACAAGACTTTTGTTTATGGTCTTTCTGAGACTTATAAAGAAGAGGTGAAAAACGCTCAAAATATCGCTAATCCTGGATGTTTTGCAACAGCTTTACAGCTTGGAATGTTGCCACTTGCAGCTTCAAACAACTTAAATTCAGAAGTTCACATTTCTGCAATTACAGGTTCAACAGGTGCAGGTCAATCTTTATCTAAAACATCACATTTTAGCTGGAGATTATCAAACATGTCAACATACAAATGTTTCACACACCAACATTTACTTGAAATTGGCGAAACATTAGTAGGTTTACAGCCTTGTTTCGATAAAGACATTAATTTTATTCCTTATCGTGGTGATTTCGCAAGAGGTATTATTGCTTCAATATATTTAGATAGTGAACTTAGCGAAGAAGAAGCTATAGAATTATACAAAAACTATTATGCAGACGCTCCTTTTGTTACTGTTAGCGACAAGACTATACACTTAAAACAAGTCGTAAACACAAACAAATGTTTAGTGCATGTCACAAAACAAGGCAGCAAGCTGTTGATAACTTCTATCATAGACAATTTATTAAAAGGGGCATCGGGGCAGGCTGTTCAGAATATGAACTTGATGTTCGGACTTGACGAAATGACAGGTTTGAAATTGAAACCTCTAGCTTTTTAATGTTATGATATTTGGAGAGAGTGACTAACAAGGCGATTTTTGACACTTCCCTCGACTCTCAAATCCTCACGTACTTCAGTACGCTGCGGATTTGAGAGCCTTCACGAAGCCCCAAAACTCATCCTTGTTAGCCACTCTCTTTATTGTATGGACTTATTTAGTCACCCTCTCTGTTTATTAAGTTTAAGGAGAACTTCTAAAAAATATTTTTATGAAATTATTTGATGTATATCCAGTTTACGACATAGAAATCGTTAAAGCTGAAGGTTCTTACGTTTGGGATAGTGAAGGAACAAAGTACTTAGATATGTATGGCGGTCACGCTGTTATATCTATAGGGCATACAAACCCTCATTATGTTTCAAAATTAACAGAACAATTAAACAACATAGGTTTTTACTCTAACTCAGTAAAGATTAATATACAAAACGAGCTTACAGAAAAGCTAGGTCGCCTTTCTGGCAAAGACAACTACCAACTTTTCTTGTGTAATTCAGGCGCAGAAGCTAATGAAAACGCTCTTAAATTAGCATCTTTTGCTAATGGCAAGAAAAAAGTTATCGCTTTTAAAGGTGCTTTCCACGGCAGAACATCTTTAGCTGTTGCGGCTACTGACAACCCTAATATTGTTGCTCCAATAAACGAAACTGACAACATTATTTTCTTACCTCTTAATGATGTAGAGGCTTTAGAAAAATGTTTCGCAGAAAACGAGATTTGTGCAGTAATTATGGAAGCAATTCAAGGCGTTGGCGGTATCGTTATGGCAGAAGATAGCTTTATGTGTAAAGTTCGCAGCCTTTGTGACGCTAACAATGCTGTATATATAGCTGACTGTGTACAATGTGGTTGTGGTCGTTCAGGAAAATACTATGCTACTGACTATGCTGGCATCGAAGCTGACATTTACACTATGGCTAAAGGCATAGGTAACGGATTCCCTATAGGTGCTATCTCTATTTCTGACAAATTTGCACCAAAATATGGCATGTTGGGCACTACTTTCGGTGGCAACCAACTTGCATGTGCTGCTGCAATTGCTGTTTGTGACGAAATGCTAGAAAATAATCTTGTTGAAAACGCTAAAGTTATGGGAGACTATCTTATAGCAGAAATCAGCAAACTTTCTAAAGTTAAAGAAGTGAGAGGCAGAGGTTTAATGATAGGCATAGAGCTTGAAGAAGACAGTGCAGCTCTTCGCAAAGCCTTATTGTTTGACGAAAACATCTTTGTTGGAAGCTCTGGCAAGAAAAACGTATTCCGTTTACTTCCAGCTTTAAACATCACTAAAGAACATTGTGACATTTTACTTAAAGCATTAGCTAAGTATTTAGCTTAGGGAGAGTTATAATATGAACGTTAAAGTAATAAAAATAGGCGGAAATGTAGTAGATAACCCTGAGAAACTAGAAAAGTTTCTCAGGGATTTTGCTACTATAAAAGGTGCTAAAATCTTAGTGCACGGTGGCGGTAAAATCGCTACACAAATATCAAAATCTGTTGGAATCGAAGCACAAATGATAGACGGCAGACGTGTCACAGACGCTGAAACTCTGAAAGTTGTGATTATGGTATATGCAGGTCTTATAAATAAAAACATAGTAGCAAAATTACGCTCTGAGAACGTTGACGCTATAGGAATGTGTGGTGCTGACGGAGGTCTTATCGTTTCAAATAAGCGTAAACCAAACCCTGTAGATTATGGATATGTCGGAGACCCTATAATTGACAATTTTTCAGTAAAAACTGCAAAAATGTATATAGACAACGAATATACTATGGTTGTAGCTCCTATTACGATAAGCACAGAAAACGAATTATTAAACACTAATGCTGACACTATAGCCTCAACTATTGCGCAAGCTCTTGCAAAAGAGTATGAAACTGAACTTGTTTACTGTTTTGAAAAAAGAGGCGTACTGACTGACGTGAATGACGATAATTCTGTTATTTCTGAGATTACACCATCATATTTTGAACAACTAAAATCAGAGGGTGTCATAGTTGACGGAATGTTACCAAAACTTACTAACGCCTTTAAAGCGATTGACAACGGCGTAGCTAAAGTTGTTATTTGTTCGTCGGAAGCAGTGGCAGAACCAGGTTATGGAGGTACTACTTTAGTTAAGTAATTCAGTGAAAGCTTTTTCCAATAACAGCTCATATTTTTGAAAAAGCGGACAGCGGTTTTCGTTAGGCAACAGTCACGCAATGCAAAATTCTTATCATTAACCTCAAATTATTTAAAGATTAGTGATAAAAAAGCAAGAAAAACAATAAAAGAGGGTGACTAATAAGCACACTCAACACAGAGAGTGACTAAGAAGGATGAGTTTTGGGGCTTCGTGAAGGCTCTTAAACCGCAGCGTACTGAAGTACGTGAGGATTTGGGAGTCAAGGGAAGTGCTAAAAATCACCTTGTTAGTCACTCTCTTTAAATATTATATATGCAGGAAAAATTAAAAAATTTAGGTATAGTATCGCTTAACAACGTACAAAACACGATGTTAAGCGATTATGCTAACCACGAAGACATAATGTTAGTATCGTCTACGGGTTCGGGAAAGACATTGGCATACTTACTTCCAATGTTAAAATACACGACTTTCAAAGACGACACAACATCTGTCATCATTGTTGTGCCTACACGAGAGCTAGCTCTTCAAATTGAGGATGTTTTAAGAAAAATCAAAGACGATAAACGTGTTGTTTGCTGTTATGGAGGACACAAAGCCGACATCGAAAGACGTAGCCTAGCCACTCCACCTCACATCGTTATAGGAACTGTAGGTCGACTTTTAGATCACATCAAAAAAGGAGTCATTACAACTCGCCACATCGAAACTGTGATACTTGACGAGTTTGACAAATCTCTTGAAATGGGATTTATCGAAGAAATGGGCGAAGTTTTTGACCGCTTAATAGGGCTTAGAAAGCGAATCCTTATTTCTGCGACTAATTTCACTGAAATACCTGCTTATGTTAAGTTTGCAAAAGATTATCACCTATTAGATTTTGTTGAAGAGGGCGATTTAAAGCCTCAAATTACATCTAAAATCGTTGAAGTAGAAGGTGCACGAGTGCGTAACAAACTTTTTGACCTAATTTGTGAACAAAAGGGCGCAAAAACTATTGTTTTCTGTAATTATCGAGAAGTTACAGAAGAAATTGCTGAATACTTAGAGCGTAACAACATCGAAGCTAGCTATTTCCACGGAGCTATAGAGCAAAAAGACAGAGAATGGGTGATGACAAAGTTCAAAAACCACAGCTGTAATGTTCTTGTGACTACAGACCTAGCAGCGAGAGGCATAGACGTGGATGGAGTTGAATCTGTGATACATTATCAAATGCCTCAATCTCAAGAAGCATTTATTCACAGAAACGGACGTACAGCACGTATGGGAGGCAACGGAGTTTCTTATATTCTTCACCAAAAAGAAATGAAACTTAGCGAATATGTACCTACAGACTTAGAACATTACGCTCCAGAAAGATTTGACACTTATGAATACGCTCCAGAATATGTAACTATATACATTGGGCGTGGAAAAAAAGATAAATTAAGCCGTATAGACGTTGTAGGCTTCTTTTGTCAAAAAGGTGGCATAGAAAAAAGCGACATCGGAATGATAGACCTTAAAGACTATATGTGTTATGTAGCAATTAAGAGAAATGTGGCTGACAGCATGCTAAAAAAGGTATCTAAGGAGAAAATTAAGGGTAAAAAGTGCAAAATTGTTAAATCTATGTAATTTTTTTAAATTTTGTTTGCTAGATAATATTTTTTTACTACATTTGTTGCGTACTAAACGCACTTTATTAACGAAATCAAATTTAAACACAAATAATAATGATGAAATATTCGCTATATTTTGCTTTTTATTACTTTTTTTATTTTAACAATAAAAGAAGCGAAGCCTTTATGTAGTTATATTATCATTTTGAACAAAATTAAAAGCCTTCGCATATTGTGTGAGGCTTTTTTTTATATAAAACTTACAAGAAATTATGGAACTAGACCTATTATCTAAAAATAGCATAACAGAGATGTCACTTAAATCGAAAAAGGTGGCTATTCAGGGCTATGAAGGATGCTTTCACCAAGAAGCAGCCTATAAATATTTTGGAGAAAACATAGAAATCGTTCCTTGCGCTACGTTTGCAGACGTTACATCTATGATTGAAAACCTTGAAGTCGATGCAGGAGTTATGGCAATAGAAAATTCAATTGCTGGATCTATCTTGCCTAATTATCGCCTACTTCAAAACAGTTCACTAAAAATTTCTGGTGAAGTTTATCTTTCTATAGCTCAAAATATGATGGTTTTACCTGAGGTAGAACCTCAGAATGTCACAGAAGTAAGATCTCACCCTATAGCTATATTACAGTGTTTAGAGTATCTTGAGAGTGAAGGTATGCACAGATATAAAATTGTTGAAACTGTAGATACGGCACTTAGCGCAAAGGAAATTAGCGAAAACAAGCTTACAAATGTTGCAGCTATAGCTAGTGAACTAGCAGCAAAACTATATGGGCTAAAAATTATTGCTCCAAACATTAACACTGTAAAAAACAACTTCACAAGATTCTTAATTGTTGAGCGTTCTGACAAAGTTATGCCAAATGTTCACATCAACAAGGCTTCTTTATATTTTGAAGTTGAACACACTGGAGGCTCTCTTTTGTCTGTACTAAAATGTTTTGAACTTTGTGGCATAAACATGTCAAAACTACAGTCTTATCCTATACCGTCTGACCCTTTCCATTATTTATTTCATACGGACGTAGAATTTGACAACATTGAAGACTTTGAAACCGCAATAAAATACGCTTCATCAGCTAGCAAAAACTTGTTTATATGTGGTGCTTACAAAAAAGCCGAGCATAACATCTAATTATTAGAAAAAAAACTATGAATACAAATAACAATCCTATAGAAATTACACTTTCTGACAGACTTAGCAGTGTGGGAGAATATTACTTTTCAAAAAAGTTGAGAGAGGTTGACGAGTTACGTAAATCTGGCAAAGAAATCATCTCGCTAGGAGTTGGCAGCCCTGATTTACCTGCTGCTAAAGTTGTATGTGATAGACTAGCTCTAGAGAGCGCAAAAACAAACACTCACGGTTATCAGTCATACATAGGTTCACTAGAACTTAGAGCAGCTTTTAGTGATTGGTACGCTAAATATTATGGTGTTGAGTTGAATCCTAATAACGAAATTTTGCCACTTATAGGCTCTAAAGAGGGAGTTATGCACTGTATGATGACCTATCTTTCAAAAGGAGACAAAGTGTTAGTGCCAAACCCTGGCTACCCTACTTACACTTCAGCTGTGAACCTTGCAGGAGGTGAAGTTGTAGACTATAAGCTAAAAGAGGAGCATGATTTTCAAATCAATTTTGACGAAATAGAGGCTAATGGACTAGAAGGCGTGAAAATTATGGTCGTAAACTATCCTCACATGCCAACAGGAACTACTCCGAAAGAGGGACTATTTGAAAACATAGTGAAATTCGCTAAAAAACACAACATTTTAGTTTTACACGACAACCCTTATAGCTTCATCAGAAATGAAAAACCTATGAGTTTATTAAGCGTTGAGGGAGCTAAAGACTGTGTTTTAGAACTAAACTCACTTAGCAAGAGTCACAACATGGCAGGATGGCGTATAGGTGCATTAATGGGAGCAAAAGAGCGTATAACTGAGGTGTTACGTTTCAAGAGCAACATGGATTCAGGCATGTTTTTACCTATGCAACTTGCTGCTGCTGAAGCACTGCACCTTGGCGATGAGTGGTATGAGAGTTTAAACAAAATTTATAAAGAAAGAGAAGAGCTAGGATATGCCATAATTGATAAATTAGGATGTTCGGCTCGTGAAAATCAAGCAGGATTGTTCATTTGGGGCAAATTGCCAGAAAACAGCGGTGACTGCTATGATTTCATTGATAAGATATTGTTAGAAAAAGGTGTATTTATCACACCAGGTGCCGTTTTTGGAAGCGAGGGAAAAGACTACATTAGAATTAGCCTTTGTGCTCCTAAAGAAATGTTACAAAAGGCATTAAATAAATTATAAAATTATGACAGCTGCAATTATAGGTATAGGACTTATCGGCGGTTCATTTGCCCTAAGTCTAAAAGATAATAAACTATTTAAGAGAGTGTTAGGCGTTGATTCAAACATCAATAATTCTAATGAGGCTTTACGACTTGGGCTTGTAGATGAGGTGGTAACACTTGAACAAGCTACTGAACTTTCTGATTTTATTATAGTAACAACACCCGTAAATCATATTCCTACGGTTGTCATTAAGTTGCTTAACAGAATTAACGAAAAGTGTATAGTTGTAGATATGGGCTCTACAAAAAGCGAACTTTGTGACATGATTTCTATGCACCCAGCTCGTGGACGATTTGTGGCTACTCACCCTATGTGGGGTACTGAATACAGTGGACCAAAAGCCGCCTTACACAATGCGTTTAAAGGTAGCACCGTTGTAATATGTGAAAAGGAGAAAAGCAATCAAGATGCTGTATCTTTTGTAGAGAACATATATAAGACGATAGGCATGAGCGTGACATATATGAACCCTGAAGACCATGACATACACACTGCTTACATTAGTCACATCTCTCACCTAACATCTTTTGCGTTGTCATTGACCGTACTAGAAAAAGAATTAGAAGAGGATCATATCACTGTTCTAGCAGGTGGTGGTTTTGACTCTACAGTGCGTCTTGCAAAAAGTTCTCCAGACATGTGGTTGCCGATTTTTATGCAAAATAAGTACAACGTATTAGACGTGCTTCGTGAACATATACACCAACTACAAATTTTACGTAAACTAATAGAAAAAGACGACACAGAAGGGCTAAGAAAAGCTATGCAGAAGGCAAATGACATTAGACGTATCATAAAATAAGAATATTAATTAAAAATAAATACTTAAATACTATTATGAGTGGAATTTTAAAAAGCAAAAAGCCATTAATCATTTCAGGACCTTGTAGTGCTGAAACAGAGCTTCAAACATTAGAAACTTGCCGTCAAGTAGCAGCAACAGGCAAAGTTGACGTATTACGTGCTGGAATTTGGAAACCTCGTACTCGTCCAGGCTCTTTTGAGGGTGTTGGTGCTAAAGGCTTAGCATGGATGGCACGTGCTAAAGAAGAAACTGGTCTTCCAATCGCTGTAGAAGTAGCTACTAGCAAACACGTAGAAAGCGCTTTAGAATTTGGCGTTGACATTTTATGGTTAGGTGCTCGTACAACTGTAAATCCTTTCTCAGTTCAAGATATAGCAGACGCTCTTCGTGGTGTAGACGTTCCTGTGCTTATCAAAAACCCTATGAACCCTGACGTAGAGCTATGGCAAGGTGGCGTTCAACGTCTTCAAGCTGTAGGTATCAACGAAATTGGTCTTATTCACAGAGGTTTCTCAGTTTTAGGTTCTCAACCACTTCGTAACAACCCTATGTGGCACATCGCTATCGAAATGCGCCGTCGCATGCCTGAGTTACCTATCTTCTGTGACCCTTCACACATCTGTGGCAACAGAGAATACCTTCTTGAAATCTCTCAAAAAAGTGCTGACTTAAACTATGACGGTTTAATCGTAGAAAGTCACATCAATCCTTGTGAGGCTTGGAGTGATTCTGCTCAACAATTAACTCCTAGCGCATTAAATGACCTTTTATCAACTATCAAATGGAGAAATAACAACGTTGAATCTTCTGAATTCCAACAAGCTTTAGAAGAATTACGTATACAAATTGACCAATATGATGCTGAAATCCTTAGCATAATTGCAAAACGTATGGGAATCTCTGAAAAAATTGGTGAAGTGAAAAAAGAAAACAACGTAGCAATTCTTCAAACTACTCGTTGGGAAACTATCATCGAAAAAACAAAAAAAATGGCTTCAGAATTGAACCTTTCTGATGATTTCATAGTGAAACTTCTTGATGCTATCCACGTTGAAAGTATCAATCGCCAAAACAAAATCATGAACAAATAGCCATTCACTTTTCTTATACAAAAACGCCTTTACAACATGTTGTAGAGGCGTTTTTTTGCAAATTAGGGTAATGCCCTAGAACGTTTTATTTTGTTTGTTGATTTATGCTCTCCATTAAAGGGAGATTCCCAAAACCTCGTTTTGTGGATTTCCCTAATAATTTTCTATGAAAATTATACGCTTTTTTGCCCTTAAAGGCAAAAGAAAGCGTGTTTTGAAGCCCTCTGGGCGTACTTTTTCAAAAAGTATAAAACTTGTTATAAAAGGCGGGACGCCTTTAGGTAGAAAGTTTTTAAGGAACAACTACCTCCATTTTTAAGGTTTTTAGCGAAAATTAAGATATTTTATCTAAAATATCTTGGTTTAACTATCTAGGAATCACCGATGTATTAGTTTCGAGTATCACCCATTAAAGATAATATCTCATTAGCGTCATTTCCATCAAAACAATCTAATATAATTTCTTTTAGATAATTATTATTTTTGTCGTCCAGATTTAAATTAGCATTACTATTGATTAGTAGTTTTATTAATCCAACATTTCGACTAGAGATAGCTTCAATTATTGGTATATAAGAAGATAAACTACAACCGTTCACATTAGCTCCATTTTTTATTAACAATTCTCCTAATTCAACTACCTTTTTTTTGTTTGTCAGTGAAGCTATTAGTGACAACGGAGAACTGTAAGATTCAGTGTATAAACTATTAACATTAGCTCCATTTCTTATAAGGTACTCTATAATTTCATATTGTTCTCCCACAATTGCAGCAAATAGGGCATCATAAGCAAACGTATAATCGTACATACCAATGGCATTTATGTCATCTCCGTTATTTACCAACGATTTTATCTTGTCTAAATCACCAATATATGCTGCATGAGACAATTCTGTAGCCAAATAAACACCATCTTCAATGACTGTCGTAAGGTTTTTGTTACCAAAATAATCACGCGACAATTGGCAAGCAAATGAAGAATCAAAAATTATAGGGTTTTTACCTTTTTCATATAAAATAGCACTACTATTCCTATTGCGGTCACAAATGTTGAGATTATATAAATTATTGAAATTAATATCTGTATAATTATCTGCAACGGTTACAATATTAAAACCCCCTTTTTTTATGATTTTTTTATCCTCTGAATACAAGTTTTCATAACTCGTGCCAAGGAAAAGCACACACAGACTATCCTTTATAAAAAGAGTGTCTTTGTAGACTATATTCGATTCACATGTTATTGGTTGTTTTACTAAGTTTTCGCTTGTTTTAGCATGACTATCTTTATTGCCATTAATACAAGAACTCAAAATAAAAAAACACCCTAGATATAAAAATATTAATCTCATACTGTTATTTTATTTAGTATGTTCTTTTTTTCTTAAAGTGTTCGCTATCGTCATAATTGACAATAAAAATTGGTGAACATAACTCTATATCACCTAAATCAATAACTTTATCTTTGCCATCTAAATGAACATAAATATAATGGGGGTCACATATCCTACTTGCATCAAAATCAATATGTAGGAGATATTTTCCTTTAATTAATTTAAAAGAAAATTCACCTTTTTCATTGGTAAGCATTGTTGATATCCTGTTTTTGTACACTCTACACTCTCGACTTTCTGTATAAACATATTTAGAATCGCTTTCATAATACACACTAGCATATCCATTATTTACAGGTTCTCTTTTATTATTTTTAGGTGGGTCATCAATTGTAACTCTGCCTTTTATTTCTATTGAATCATAATTATAGTTAAAAATGTTTTCAAACCTTAGTGAATCTGCTTTATCTGTCTGTTCTGATGAAAAGCAACTCACAGAAGCGAATACAAAGAAAAGAGCGAAAAGGAATAGTTTATTCATAATTTAAGATTTTATACATGTGTACAACTTATATGTAGAA
Organism: Rikenellaceae bacterium; assembly: GCA_044433545.1. Classification (GTDB taxonomy): domain Bacteria; phylum Bacteroidota; class Bacteroidia; order Bacteroidales; family Rikenellaceae; genus JAWXTP01. The sequence continues at coordinate 972 of JAWXTO010000022.1, read as the reverse complement.
CTCGTTTTAGATAAATTTTTTTGCACTGTTAGATTTTTGAATTATTTCATTAATTTGCAGATTGTGTTGAGAGGCACAACCTAAAATGAATGAGATTAATAGTGTAAATGTGACAATTTGCTTCATCAGTTATTTTGTATTAAATTCAAGTTACAATTTGGCTTTATATAACAAAGATTTTAATTCTAATTCTTGCCTCTTCATTCAATTTTTCATAATACACAACTTTATCACCCTAGTCATAGCTAAAGCATAGAGTGTATGCTTCTAACCTAATATCATCAAGATTAATCACTCCATCATTTATTTCTTTATCTCCTATAGATAGATAAATTTTCTGGAGTTCGGTCTCTAACTTATATGTGTAAATCACAATTACATATCGTCCTCGTGCTAGCTTAAACTCAAAACAACCATCTATATCTGAATTTTGAGATAGTACGACTGCTTTATCTCTGTTTTTATACGTAAAATTCTTATAAAACGTCCTCAAATAATATATATCTATAATTGCATCGTCGAGAGGTGTTATAGACGGGTCGTTTTCTTTATATATTGGACAAATAACTCTACCTTTTACGGTTACTGAGTCGTAAAGGTGTGAAGCAATAACTTTTTCTATCTCTGTTTGAGAAGTAAGAACATCTTGTGAATATAGTAAATTAGAAAAGAGAATAAATATAGTAAAAATTAGTAGTTGTTTTTTCATACGTTTATCTTAAAATTATTAATTCTACTATGTATTGTTTTATTCTATTATTGAAGTTGCAACATTAAAGGACCAAGATTAACGTCTCCTAAATCTATGGTTTCGGACTTTACATTGACTTCTATTTCTGTCAGTCCATTACCGGCAATGATAAAGACATATTTGGTAACTACTCAGCCCCTACAACCCAGCGACCGCAAGTAGTGCGTCAAGTGGGTCGCCTCCGCACTTGCGGGCCGTCTGTACAATAGACTGGAGCGTAG
>JAWXTO010000021.1:14256-18798 GCA_044433545.1 Rikenellaceae bacterium | reverse complement strand
GGTGGTATTTTTCTAGATTATCAATTTACTGATGTTTTTGGTTTAGAACTTGACGGCATTTACTCTCAGCAAGGTGTAAATAGATTTAAGCTAGTCGATGATGGTGAAACATATAAATTTAGATCAAATTTAGACTATATTACTATGCCGTTATTAGCTAAATTCTATGTTTGTGAAGGTCTGCATATTGATGTTGGTCCGCAAGCATCTTTTTTAGTTAGAGAAAAAACTAATGAGCAAGTCACAACTAGAGAACTTGCTAGTGACACTAACAATACAGTGCTCGATGGTGTAGTTGGCGTGGGTTATGAGTTTGATTTTGGTATGTTGATGGACTTGAGATATGCAATGGGCATCACATATACTCACAAAGAAGCTAATGACGTGAGAGTTGATAAAACCAGAAATTCTGTGTTACAACTTACAGTAGGTTGGCGTTTCTAGAAAATTGGCAATTTTCGAAGCTGTTAATTATTAAGGGCGATATGTGAAATGAATGTTTTGCGTATCGCCTTTGCCAAAACTTTTCTTAAACACTAATGCTTTTTTTAAATAAAAACTATTATATTTGTCAATTGTTGAGAAGACAATAAATTTTTATGGGAGGCGTTAAATTCAATATGTATTTTTTTATTCTTTCTAGAACTCCCCTATATTTTAAAAATTGATAATTATAAATTTAATGAGATATAAACACAAAAAAGCACAATTCCTAATCCCAATTACAATTTCTATAGCCGTGATTTTTGGCTATATTTTAGGAAAAACGTCGGTTAAATCTAATTATATTGATACTGCGATATCACAATTTAATACAAAAGATTTTTTAGACAATATTAACAATAATTCGACGAAACTAGGCACTATACTTTCGCTTATTGACACTAAATATGTTGAACACGTAAATGTAGACACATTAAGTGAAGAATATATTCAAAAGATATTAGCAAAACTAGACCCTCATTCATCTTATATCTCGGCAGAAGACGCTATAGCATCTTATGAAGCTCTAAATGGCTCATTTGAAGGTATAGGGATAATGTTTAACATGGCTACAGACACACTTATCATACAAGATGTGATTTCTGGTGGGCCTTCAGAGAAAGTTGGTATCTTAGCAGGTGACCGCATAATTCAAATTGGCGATTCTGTTATAGCTGGACGTAATGTAAATCAAGATTCTATAGTAAAAATGCTTAAAGGCCCTAGTGGCACTAAAGTACAACTAGGCATAGAGCGTCGTGGAGCTAAAGGATTGATAGGTTTTGAGGTTACACGTGGCAAAATTGCTCAAAATAGTATAGATGCAGCGTTTTTAATAGAACCTGAAATTGGATATATTAAACTTAGTCGTTTTGCAAGAACATCTCACAAAGAATTTGTCAGTGCGATAGAGAGAATGAGAGCCGAAGGGATGAAGCAATTGATTTTTGACCTTACATATAACAGTGGGGGATACTTAGATCAAGCTATTTTAATTGCAAATGAGTTCTTACCAGCAGGGAATATGATAGTTTATACAGAAGGCTTAAATTACCCAATGGAAAGAACATACGCTAATGGAAAAGGTAAGTTGATTGACCAGCCTGTTGTTGTGTTGATAGACGAAAATTCTGCAAGTGCTAGTGAAATTGTCGCTGGAGCATTACAAGATAATGATATAGGTACGATTATCGGTCGTCGTTCTTATGGTAAAGGGCTTGTTCAAGAGCAAATTATATTAGACGATGGCTCAATTGTGAATTTGACAATAGCTAGATACCATACACCTACGGGTAGATGTATTCAACGTTCTTATGAGAATGGTACAGAACAATATATACTTGATTTCTATGAGAGATATGTGCACAATGAACACATTAGTGCAGACAGCATTACATTCCCTGATTCATTAAAGTACACTACACCAAAAGGTAAAGTTGTATATGGTGGAGGTGGCATTATGCCTGACGTTTTTGTGCCAAAGGACACAACATCACAAGGCAGTTACTTTGTTGAGGTGATGAATAATAACACATTGTTCAGTTTTACACTAAGCTATCTTGATGAACATAGAGCAGAAATAAAGGCTTTAGACACAAAAGATAAATTAATAGAATATTTTAGAGTTAATGACCAAAAAATATTTAATCAATTCAAAAATTTTGCAAGAAGCAAACAAACAAAGAATAGTTTGGATCAATTGAGCATTAAAAACTGTAAGATATTTATAAACGCCTATTTAGCACGAAATAGTGGTTTTGGTGATAGTGGATATTACTTGTTTATGTATCCATTTAGCGAAATAATTGTTGAGGCTTTAGATAATTTGCATGAATAATAAAGAAAATAATACAATTTTTTCTGAATAAAATACGTTTGTAATGTATGTTTCGTCGCTTTTTTGCGTATTTGTGGTCTAAATGGCATATAAGTTGCAAGATATGATGTAAACAAATAGTTTATATTAACAATATCACATTTGTCTAAAATTATTATTAATTAAAAATATTTTATTATGAAAAAGTCGATTTTATTTTTATCAGCAGTGGCACTTTCATTTTGTGTAATGACTAGCTACGCTAAAGATTGTCCTAAAGAAGGTACATGTACAGAGCAAAAAACAGAAAAAAAAGGTGAGTGCACGAAAGCAGACAGTACAAGTTGTACAAAAAAAGACAAAGCTTGCAAAAAAACTGAGGAAGCAGCAAAATCTTGTTGTTCAGCAAAAACTGACGTAGAAAAGAAAGACTAATTCTTTCAGACGAAAAGTAAATATAATTAAAAAGACTGCTCAGTTATGCTGTGGCAGTCTTTTTTTTCATGATACGCTATTTTGCCCTTAAAGGCAAAAGAAAGCGAGTTTTGAAGCCCTTTGGGCGTGCTTTTTCAAAAAGCATTAAACTTATTTCAAAAGGCGGAACGCCTTTAAGTACAAAGTTTTTAAGTGGAAGTTACCTCCATTTTTGAGATTTTTAGCGAAAATAAAGGTATTTTACATGAAATATGTAATGTTAACTGACTATACATCACCAATGTATTGGTTTAGGGTATAGCCCAAAATATTTTTAGATATGATAAGTAAACTAGAACCGACTTTAGTATGGGGTTTTTTTGATGAGATTACAAAAATTCCTCGTCCTTCAAAAAAAGAAGAAAAAATTATAGCATACCTTATTGATTTTGCTGTTAAAAATTCATTAGAGTATAAGTGTGACGAGACAGGCAATGTTGTCATATATAAGAATGCTCAAAATAGCAACTCTGACGAGACTGTTATTCTACAAAGCCACGTAGATATGGTTTGTGAGAAAAATTCTGATAAAGTTTTTAACTTCGACACTGACCCTATTGAGACCTACATAGAAGATGGCTGGGTGAAAGCAAATGGTACGACATTAGGTGCAGACTGTGGCATAGGTATGGCACTTACTATGGCTGTACTTGCTTCAAATGATATCTCGCATCCAAAAATAGAGGCTCTTTTTACGGTTGACGAAGAAACTGGTCTTACGGGTGCTTTTGGGCTTTCGGATGATCTTTTGAAGGGTAAATATTTGATAAATCTGGATTCAGAAGACGAGGGTGAGCTTTTTGTTGGTTGTGCAGGAGGAATTGACACTATTGCTGAATACGAATTTGATTATTGTACATCTGATGCACCTAAAACGAGCTTAAAACTTGAAATTAAAGGTCTTAAAGGTGGGCATTCTGGTGATGATATAAATAAGGGTTATGCGAATGCGAATATTCTTATGGCTCGCTTCCTTATTGATCTTTATGAGACAAAAGACCTATCTATAAGTGATATAAATGGGGGGAATTTAAGAAATGCGATTCCGAGAGAGTGTTTTGCTATTTTAAATGTAGATTCTTCGGATGTCGACTATATTAAAAAGGCGTTTGCTGATTTTGAAGCCGTTGTGAAAGATGAATATCATGCTACGGAGGATAAAATTTCGTTTGAAACTCATTGTTTAGGCGAAAAAGAAATGTGTGAATTTATTTCTCAAGATATTATTAAAAACCTATTGAAATTGGTGTTTTTAGCTCCAAATGGGGTGCAGGATATGAGTTTCGACCTTGAAAACCTTGTAGAAACGAGTACAAATCTAGCATCAATAAAAATTAATGCCGCTGAGAAACTTATAACCGTATCATCGTCGCAAAGAAGTTCTGTAAACTCTAAGAAAATATATCTTTCTAAAGTTATGAAGACGCTTTTTGAGAGTTGCGGGGCAAAAGTGATACAGAGTGATGGCTATCCAGGCTGGACTCCCAAAATGGACTCAAAATTATTAGATATATTCGTAAAATCATACAGTCGTTTATTTAATGTTGAAGCTAAAGTGAAAGCTATACATGCAGGTTTAGAGTGTGGCTTATTCCTAGAGAAGTATCCCCACCTAGAAATGATTTCTGTAGGCCCAACATTAAGAAGAGTCCACTCCCCAGAAGAAAAGATAGAGATTTCTACTGTAGGAATGACCTGGGATCTCCTTGCCGAAGTGTTAAAGGGCTTGTAAAATAAAAATTATTCCAAAGCAGGGTCACAGACACATT
>JAWXTO010000021.1:0-14246 GCA_044433545.1 Rikenellaceae bacterium | reverse complement strand
AGGAAGCCAAGTTCCAACATGACGCCCTGCGCATAAGCTTTAGCGTTAAGAAAATTATAGATTCGAGCGTTAAAAAAATCAAGTGTCTGAGCACAGAGAATACTTTGTGCGAAGCTATTACCAAGCAACAAGCGAGTTCTTGATTTTTAGCTCTAATCTATAATTTTTAGCGTATAAAAGCGCCCAGCGCAAAGTTTTTTGTTCTACTTTTTTTGAAAAAAGTAGATGAATAAAAGAATAATTATAAAAAAAGAAATTACAGCTCTCCCTAGCTGTCAGCCGACTGCGGGGTCATAGACCCATTTAATAAAAAACACCCTCGAAAAGTTAAATACAAACCTTCCGAGGGTGTTTTTTATATAATTTTAGGGGCTACCCTAAAAATTATTCCAGTCCCCAACTAGTGTTCGGAGTGCTCCCCATAGTAAGCTCTAAAACGCTACCGTCAATGATTTCGCTATAGTCGATATAACATTTGTTATATTCTTTACCGTTTAGTTTAGCACTTTGAATATATACGTTTTCTGGAGAGTTGTTTACTGCTACGATAGTAAATTTCTCACCTTTAGCAAATTTAGAATCTAACTTAAATTCAATCTTGTCAAATACAGGGCTTGCAATTTCCATTCTTGTGTTACCTGGGCATGATGGGTGAATACCCGCAGCAGCTAACACATACCATGCTGACATCTGACCAGCATCTTCATTACCTACTAGACCTTCAACTTTGTTTAAATAAGCGTTTTGGCAGATGTGACGACTCCATTTTTGAGTATCCCAAGGTGCACCAAGTTGATTAAATAAGAAAGGAACAAAGTGTACAGGCTCGTTAGCGTGGTTATAATAGTGATTCCAAAGATAATCGTTAGGAGTTTTGTCGAAGAAGTTTCTAAGGTCAGCTAAAACAGCTTCTGTACCGCCCATAAGTTCTACCATACCCTCTAAATCGTGAGGAACAAACCATCCTTGTTGGTAAGGGTTAGCCTCAACACAACCATACCACTCTCTGATACGTGCATTCTCAGGCCATTCTTGCCATGAGCCATCTTTTAGACGAGGGCGGAACCAACCTTTTTCTTTATCGAAAATGTTTACATAGTTTTTAGCTTTCTTAGCGTACATTTCAGCATCTTCTGTTTTTCCAAGCTCTTTAGCTAGAACAGACATACACCAATCTGTGTAAGCAAATTCTAAGGTGTTAGAAATTGATAGTTTAAGAGTAGAGTAGCCTAATTCTTCATCATTTCCGAATTTTTTAGTAGTGTTCACAGCATACTCATACGCTTTATCTATGTCATATCCACGAATTCCCTTAATGTAAGCATCAGTAAGAACCGACAGAGCAGGGTTACCTAACATACAACCAGAATAAGCGTTAAACATCTCCCAACGTTCAAGGTATTCATTGCCGCTTTCTTCAGCTAATGTTACTAACGAGTTGATTTGGTCGTTTACAAGCTCAGGATTTATGATAGTTTGTAGAGGGAACTGACTTCTGAACACGTCCCAACCACTAAAAATAGTGCGTTTTAAGAATTTACCATTTGTAGAGTAGATTTCACCATCTCCACCAGTATAACGACCGTCAGCGTCTGTGTATGTACGTGGGTCTATCATAGTGTGGTAAAGAGCAGTATAGAATATTGTTTTTTCGTCTTCAGAACCACCTTCAACAGCTATACGGCTTAATTCTTGATTCCAAAGGTCGTAAGCGTTAGTTTTTACTTGGTCAAAGCTTAAATTAGCGATTTCTTTGTTGTAGTTGTTAAGAGCACCTTCAGCGTCTACGAACGAGATACCTACTTTAAGAGTTACTTCTTCGCCTTCTTTCGTTGGGAATTCTGTGTAGAAGCCAATGTGTTTGCCTTGAAGGCTATTTTGACCTGTAATAATTTCAGCCTTTTCAACCTGTTCTAAATATGGAGGTTGTGTGACTTTTCCAACTCTTCTAACCCAGTCTTCAGGGATTTCAGCACTCCAAAAACCGAAATCTTCAATGTCCACACTGAATTTAGCATAGAAGTGGAAAGTGTAATTTACCTTGCCAGCGCCATTACCCCAGCCACCGCCTTCAGGTACACATTTCATCCAACCTTTGATAGTGTTTTTGTCAACAACTTCAACAAATTGTTCTGTAGAAGTGCCACCTACACGACGTGCAAGGTCTATTTGTATTCTAGACTTCTCGTTTTCAGGATAAATGAATTTTAGGATACCACAGTGAGGAGTCGCACTTGATTGAACGTTGATGTTATAGTCTGTAAGATCAGCAGAATAGAAGCCAGCTTTTGCAACTTCTGTTTCTTTGTTAAATTCTGATCTGTAGCCATCAAAAGTTCCGTCAGTTGTGCCTGCAATTACTTTTAAATCACCAATAGTAGGCGTAACTAAGAAGTTTCCAAGGTCACCATACCAACCCACACCGTTCATTTGTGTGAATGCAAACCCTTCGATAGAAGTGTGTTCTGAGCTGTAGCCTGGTGAATTGTCACCTCCAGTCACAGTGTTTGGGCTTACTTGCACCATGCCATAAGGAGTTGTTGCTCCAGGGAATGTTTTTCCAAGTCCGTGGTATGCTCCAGCGGCTTTTGTGTTACAGCTAGCACCAATAAATGGATTTACATAATCAGCAGGAGAATAACTCATAACTGATTTGCTGTTAGAGGTACAAGACATTAATAATAAAACTGCACATGACAGAATTAATCGTAAAGATTTCAAATTATTCATATTTTTTTGTTTAAGCAATTATTTCTTTTTAGTGTTTTTGGGTAACTGTTACCTCGCTTTTATCCTATTATGTCAAACGTCATTAATAGAGACAGCACAATTACTCCGATTAACAAGATTCGTATAAATTTCACGCCTAATTTTGTGGCATATTTTGCTGCAACGTAAGCGCCAATTATGTTTCCTATAGCGTGAATTAACCCGTACTCATAGTTCACTTGATCATTTAACATAAAAATCACTAGTGAGAATGGCGTTGTTACAAAAGCTATGAAACTTTTTAGCGCATTTGCTCTTATGAGGTCATACCCCATTGAAAGCACAAAAACAGCGATGAAAAAGTAGCCTACACCTACGTATATTGATCCTCCATAAAACCCTGCAAGCACTAACATGATGAAACTTTTCACATTTAGTGAAGAAACACCACAATTAGTCTCTTTCAGCCATGAACTAGGCTTAAAAACCATTAATGCAGTCATTATTACTAGCCCTATAGAGAAACAAACTTTGAAAAATTCTTCACTTACCATCATAGAAAATTGTGCCCCTAGAAGTATCCCTAAAACTATGGGAATTGCAATTTTTAACGATGTTTTTGTGTCTAAAAGTTTCTGTTTTTTAAACGTAAATGTAGATGTTAAGTTTTGTAATAAAACTGCTATACGGTTTGTTCCTGAAGCCTCAATAATTGGGACTCCTAGAGCCATAAAAACAGTCATAGAGATAACTGTAGCTCCTGCGGCAAGGGTGTTTAAAAATCCGACAGCTAACCCTGAGGTTATAAGTACAGCATAAGTCTCTAAAGTTGTCATTTTTTGTGTTTTTTGTAAAAATAATTGAGCAAAATATCAATAATCTATTAAAATGTAGTACCTTTGTAGGTATATAAGATTAATATTTTCGTTGATTTTGCCCTAATTAATACAAAATTACAAAAATATTATGAAAATAAAATACAAATGACACAAAATTGTCAAAAAAACATACTATGTTAAAAGCTGGATATATACAAAAATTACACTTAACTCGTTTTACAGATAACGGTGCATATTTAATGGACGAACAAATGAACGAGGTGTTGCTTCCAAATCGCTATCTTACGAAAACTATGGCAGAGGGTGACACTGTTGAGGTGTTCGTTTATCATGATTCGGAGGATAGACTTGTGGCTTCTACAGATTTTCCTATTATTATGTGTGGAGAGGTTGATGCCGTAGAAGTTATTGATACTTCAAGTTTTGGGGTTTTCCTTGATTGGGGCTTGCCAAAAGATCTTTTTATGCCGAAATCTAATTATACAACACGACTTTATAAAGGAGATGTAGTAGTAGTAGCTGTGTATAATGACAGTGTGACAGGGCGTGTTGTTGCAACAACAAGACTTCACTCTTTTGTAAATAATGACACCATAGAATTGAATGTTGGTGACAAAGTTCGATGTGTCGTAGCGCAAGAAAATGAAGTTGGCTATAGAGTGGTTCTAAACGATAAAAATTGGGGCGTAATTTATCACAACCAAATCTTCAAACCTGTAGAAATTGGTGATAGCTTCTATGGTTGGGTGACAAAAATCACTGAAGACAACAGAATTGATGTTTCTCTACAACAAGTGGGATATGACGGAGTTGTCGACACAGCAACACAAATCGTAGAACACCTAAAAGCTAATGGAGGCGGTGTGAAAGTTACTGACAGAGACACTCCTGAGGCTATTTATGCCGAGTTTGGAATGAGTAAAAAGCTTTTTAAAAAATCTTTAGGAACTCTTCTAAAAAGTGGCGTTGTAGAACAGTCTGAAGAGGGTGTAAAAATTTGTGAAGCAAAAAAAGACTAATATATAGTTTGTTATTTAAACATTTTTGCTAAATTTACCACGTTATTTACGGTGCTGATTGTTAATCTTATGAGAAGTTAGGTTGAATTTTTACTTAAACTTTGTTATGGAAAGCAAACAGTGTTAATTGTTTAACTAATTTTAAGGTTAAACGCTAAAGGACGATTTTCTCGATTTATTCGAGAAATTTTGTTCCTATTTTTGTGTTTAAACTTTATTTTCTCAAAATATAAATTATGAAAGTTGATGTTGTTTTAGGCCTTCAATGGGGCGACGAAGGAAAAGGAAAAGTTGTAGACGTTCTTACACCTTCTTACAATGTTATTGCTCGATTTCAAGGTGGTCCTAATGCTGGTCATACGCTTAAATTCAATGGTAAAAACTACGTTTTGCACACAATTCCATCAGGTATCTTCCGTGACGGTGTAGCTAATGTTATTGGTAATGGTGTAGTAATGGATCCTGTTATTTTTGCTGACGAAATTGCAAAACTAGAAGCTAGTGGAGAAGTAATCGAGGGAAAACTTGTAATTTCTAAAAAAACACATCTTATTTTACCTACTCACCGTATTTTAGATGCTGCTAGTGAGGCTGCAAAAGGTAAAAGCAAAATTGGTTCAACACTTAAAGGTATAGGACCAACATATATTGATAAAACAGGCCGTAATGGATTAAGAGTTGGTGACACTTTATCTCCAGAATTTATGAACCGTTACAATGCTCTTAAAGAGCGTCATGCTGCTCAAATTGCTCAATACAATTTCGAGTATGACGTAACAGAATATGAGCAAAAATGGTTAGAAGCTGTTGAAAGCCTTAAACGTTTTGAGATTGTTGACAGTGAATACTTCATTAACAATAGCCTTAAAGACGGAAAACCTATTCTTGCAGAGGGTGCTCAAGGTGCTATGCTAGACGTTGACTTTGGTACATATCCTTTTGTGACTTCTTCAAACACTACTACAGCTGGTGTATGTACAGGTTTAGGTGTTGCTCCAACAAAAATAGGTGAGGTTTACGGTATCTTTAAAGCATATTGTACACGTGTTGGTAGCGGTCCTTTCCCTACAGAGCTTTTTGATGAAACAGGTGAACAACTTGCTACTTTAGGTCACGAATTTGGTTCAACAACAGGTCGTCGTCGTCGTTGTGGATGGCTTGACCTTGTTCAACTTAAATATTCAGTTATGATTAACGGTATCACTAAGTTAATTATGATGAAAGGTGATGTTATGAACACATTCGACACAATTAAAATCGCAAATTCTTATGTTGTTGATGGTGTTGAAACACAAGAATTCCCATTTGATGCTTGTGGTGACATAACTCCTGTTTATACAGACTTTAAAGGTTGGAAATGTGATATTAATTCAGTGAGAAACTATGAAGATTTCCCAGTTGAATTTAAAGAATATATCGAATTTATCGAAAAAGAGTGTGGCGTTCCTATTGCTATCGTGTCAGTAGGTCCAGACCGTGAAGAAACTATTATTCGTTAGTTTTGTTTCGGGACTTGGTTTGAGGCTTTTCTGAATCATTCTTGAAAAAGCGGACATCGGTTTTCGTTAACATTTTTATCCCCCATGCACATTTAGTGTATGGGGGATATTTGTTTCGGGTATCACCCTAGCTACAATATATTAGCTAATTCTAGGGCTGTGTAGCTATCTTTATTTTTGATAACTTGTTCTGGTGTGCCACAACATACTAAATTGCCGCCTTCTGAGCCTCCCTCTTTGCCGATGTCGATAATGTAGTCTGCAACTTTTATCACGTCGAGGTTGTGTTCAATTACAAGCACAGTGTTTCCTTTGTCAACAAGGCGATTTATGACTTTTAACAAAATGTTCACGTCTTCAAAGTGCAGACCTGTAGTAGGTTCGTCTAAAATAAATAGCGTGTTACCAGAATCTCGTTTTGAAAGTTCAGTGGCAAGTTTTACACGTTGGCTTTCGCCTCCAGATAGAGTCGTAGAAGCCTGACCTAGTGTAATATATGAAAGACCAACATCACAAATAGCATCTAGCTTCAATTTTATGTTAGGAATAGAACTGAAAAATTGTGCTGCTTGTTCAACAGTCATATTAAGCACGTCGTTTATGCTTTTACCTTTATATTTTACTTGTAAAGTTTCTCTGTTATAGCGTGTTCCATTACATGATTTACACTTCACATACACGTCAGGCAAAAAGTTCATCTCTATAGTCTGTACACCTGCGCCTTTACATTCTTCGCAACGTCCACCTTTCATGTTAAATGAAAAACGTCCAGACTTAAATCCTCTAATTTTAGCGTCTACTGTGTTTTCAAATAATTTACGTATGTCGCCAAACAGGTTAGTGTAAGTCGCTGGATTAGAACGTGGAGTTCGTCCAATAGGAGACTGGTCGACAACAATTAACTTGTCAATGTTCTCAATTCCAACAATTTTGTTGTACTCTAAAGGAGTGTCATAAGAGTTGTAAAGTTCACGTGCTAACACAGGTCGTAAAGTGGCATTAATCAAAGTCGATTTTCCGCTTCCGCTGACTCCTGTTACACATGTAAGTGTGCCTAAAGGAATCTTTACATTAACATCTTTAAGATTGTTGCCTTTTGCTCCTTTTATTGATATGTGTTTTCCGTTACCTTTACGTCGTTTTTTAGGAATCTCAATTTCACGCCTTTTATTAAGATAGTCGGCAGTAATGGTGTCAAGTTTTAACATGTCTTTGACAGTTCCTTGAGCTACGACTTCACCGCCTAATAGTCCAGCTTTTGGGCCTATGTCTATAACCCAGTCAGCTGCAAGTATCATTTCTTCGTCGTGCTCAACAACAATGACCGTATTGCCCATATCACGTAGTTCCACAAGCGAATTTATCAGTTTTCTGTTGTCACGACTGTGTAATCCGATGCTCGGTTCATCAAGAATATATAGCACATTGACTAATTTTGAGCCTATTTGTGTAGCAAGGCGGATACGTTGACTTTCTCCGCCTGAAAGTGTGCCGCTTGAACGAGAAAGAGACAAATATCCTAACCCTACATTTATAAGAAATTTAACTCTTTCGCCAATTTCTTTTAATATTTCTGTTGCAATGACTGTTTGTCGGTTATTTAGCTTTGTTTTCAGTTCTTCAATCCATACTTTAAGCTCGTTAATGCTCATTGCAGACACGTCAGCTATGTTTTTGTGGTCTATTTTGAACTGTAGAGACTCTTGTTTTAGGCGTGCGCCATTACATACGGAACATTTACGCTTTTCAAGAAATTGAGCCTTCCATTTTGTGCCTTTTGTTGAGCTAATCTCGTCATCTACACACTTATTTATGTAATCCTCGATGCCGTTCCATGCTATGAATTTTGTTCCGCCAATTAACCCTAAGGTTTTAGACTCTATGGCTAAAGGTTCAGCGTCTCCATTAATTACGGCAGTTAAAAAGTCATCGTCTAACATTTCTATAGGTGTCTCACATGACGTTTTATAGCGTTTTGCAAGAGCATCCAATAAAATGAAAGTGACATTTTTTTTGAATTTGCCTATAGGTTCGATGCCTCCTGAGTAAATTGTTTTTGTGCGGTCAGGAATTATTTTTGTAATGTCAAAAACACTCTCTTTGCCAAGTCCGTTACAATGAGGGCATGCTCCGTGAGGTGAATTAAATGAAAAAGAGTGAGGTTGAGGCTCATTATAAGCTATTCCAGTTGTCGGACACATCAACGAACGGCTATAATATCGGTGAGATTCTGTTTCATAGTCATAAATCATCATAACGCCTGCGCCCTGTTGCATCGCTGTATCCATGCTTTTGAAGATACGTTCGTCACTTTGCTGGTCATCGCCGATTGCTAATCTGTCAATAACAAGCTCAATGTCATGTATTTTGTATCTGTCAAGTTTCATTCCTATCGTTAAATCGACAATTTTAGAGTCTATGCGGGCTTTTGTGTATCCTTTTTTTATGAAATTCTCAAATAAGTCTCTATAATGACCTTTACGACCTCGAACAATGGGAGCAAGTATAGCTATTCTGTGACCTGGAAACTGTTTTTTTACTAATTCTGCAATTTCAGTGTCAGAATATTTAATCATTTCTTCGTCTGTCTCAGAAGAATAGGCTATAGAAGCTTTGGCGAATAATAATCTTAAAAAATCATTAATTTCTGTTACTGTGCCAACCGTAGAACGAGGGTTTTTGTTCGTCGTTTTTTGTTCAATCGCAACAACGGGGCTTAACCCTGTTATTTTGTCAACATCAGGTCGCTCCATGCTTCCCACAAATTGTCGTGCATAAGAGCTTAGGGTTTCCATATAACGGCGTTGTCCCTCAGCATAGATAGTATCAAATGCTAGAGAAGATTTCCCGCTGCCAGAAAGTCCAGTAATGACAGTTAGTGAGTTACGTGGAATTGTAACGTCTATATTTTTAAGATTATGCGCTTTGGCACCAAATACTTCTATTGTTTTCAAAATTATAAAGATTTTCGTGAATCTGTATTAGGTATTTTAACGTCGTAGGTTTTATTTGTGGCATTCGGATGGCTATAGTCTCTAATCCAAGGGTTCATCTCTCTCATAATTTTGTAAGTTGTACCATTTTCTTTAGCAACATCTGCCCATTTTATATTTTTGCCCGAAACTTTCACAATTTTATAATCGTAAGGTGAATAATATTCAAATTCATTAAGCATAAAACCATACTTTTGAGGGTCTGACATTACTATTTTGAACGATAAAATTCTAAACACATAGCGCATAGTTTCTGTTGGGGCGAATAGGTCATAATAACTGTCTACTCCTTGACTTGTAGCACGTCGTGAAACACCTGCCATGCCTGCATTATATGACGCTGCTGCCATAGTCCAGTTTCCAAATTTGGCTTTAGCTGTTTTTAGATATTTTATTGCCACTTTTGTAGCTTTTTCAACGTGATAACGCTCATCTACAGTGCTGTTTACTTCTAGTCCGCCTTCTTTGCCTGTTGTAGACATAATTTGCCATATACCTGCTGCTTTTGCAGGTGAATATGCCTCTTGTGCTAACGAACTTTCAGCCATTGCTAGATATTTAAAGTCTTCAGGTATGCCAGCTTCTTTTAACATAGGCTCTATGATGTCAAAATAGCGTTTTGTGCGTCTTAAAGTTGTCATAGTGCGAGAATGTAGATACATTGTCACCATAAGATCCTCTTCAAGACTTTCTCTAGTGTCATAATTTTCAATAGGTACTCTTTCTCCTGCAAATTCTAAGTTTTTAGGAATTTCAGGAATTATAATTTGTGATGCCTCTCTTTCTTTGCTTATAAAAAATCCATCTTGTGCAATACAAGATACTGAAAATAAAGATAATGCGACTATCGAAAGTAAAACGTGCTTCATAAAGGATTATTGTTAAATTTTGTTTGTTATTTATTGATTTTTTTGAAAATAATTTGCCTTATCTTCAAACAAAAATTAGTGCAGTTTGCAAAGATAGGCTTTTATTGTTTAATTTGGAATTTACAGTCTAATTAAAGGTGAAATACAATGGCAAGAATTGTGAAGATTGCAAAAATGACACTCCCTAAGCCATTTGCTGTGGCAAAAGCCATATTTACACGTGAAATATCGTTAGGTTTTACGATAATGTGCTCATATACAAGCAGTGATGAGTAAAGTATTGCACCTATAAGATAGATGTAAGAGTTGAATACGGTGAAATATAGATAAAACACGAATGTGATAGTGGTTAAGTGAAATAATGCGCTGATAATTAACGCATTTTTGATGCCGAAATACGAGGGAATAGAAAACAACTTGTTTGAAGCGTCAAATTCTTTGTCTTGTAGAGCATAAAGAATGTCAAATCCTGCTGTCCAAAACATCACTATAGTTGATATAATGATAGTTACGATGCTAAATTCTCCTGTGACTGAAATGTAGGCTGCTGTTGGTGCTATTGCAAGTGCTAGACCTAAAAAAACGTGGCATAGCCATGTGAAACGTTTCGTTAGGCTATATCCTAATGCAACAATTAAAGCTACTGGGCTTAAATATAGGGTTAATTTATTGATGAATAGAGTAGTAGCGACGAAAAGTATACAGTTTAGAATAGTGAAAATTAGAGCTTTACGAGGAGAAATGACCCCTGCTGGAATTTCACGAACTGCTGTACGCACATTTTTAGAGTCAATGTCCCTGTCTATATATCTGTTAAATGCCATTGCAGCGTTTCTAGCGAAAATCATACATAAAACAACAGCTATAAATAATGTTAGGCTAAATTTATTGTCAGAAACCTTAAATCCATAAACTAAACCTATCAGTGCGAAAGGCATAGCAAAGATAGTGTGCGAAAATTTTACTAAATTTAAGTACTTTTTTATCATTATGAGAGTTTTTGAAGTTTTGAGGTGCAAATATAGCAATATATATTTAAATTTTTGTGCATAAATTTGTGAGGTTTGTATATTTTTGTATTTAAAAAAATAATTTGAAAAAAGACGGCGTTTTTTTTGCATCGTCACGAAACATAAGTTACCTTTGTGGGTAGTTTTAACGTAAAGTTAGTGTTTTTTCGCTGTAAGTGTCACAATTTACAGCGTGTTATTCTATTTTATTACGTTTATGCTGAAAGAATTTATCTAAATTTCAAATATTAATTTAATTATGTCAAAAGTTATCCGATTGAAAAAAGGACTTGACATTAACTTAATTGGTGAAGCTGAAAAAGTGTTGGCTGTAGCTCCTATAGCTGCCACGTATGCGGTGAAACCTACTGATTTTATAGGTGTAACGCCTAAATTATTAGTGAAAGTTGATGATGAAGTTAAAGCCGGAACTCCGCTTTTCTTTGACAAGTACAACCCTGAGGTGTTATTTGCAGCTCCGATAAGTGGTACTGTTGTCGCTATTAATCGTGGCGAAAAGCGTAAGATTCTGGAAATTGTCATTGCTCCTTCTGCTGAAAGAGCCTATGAAGATTTTAAAATTGGCAATTTAGCCTCTCTTTCGAGAGAAGACGTTGTTGCTAAGATTCTTGAGGCTGGTTTATGGTCATTTATGACACAAAGACCTTACGGAGTTATCGCTTCGTCGAAAGATACGCCTCGTGATATCTTCGTATCTGGTTTCGATTCAGCACCTCTAGCTGGTGATGTTGATTTTATGATTAAAGAACGTGAAGCTGAGTTCAAAACAGGTATGGAAGTTTTGACAAAGTTAACATCTGGTAAAGTTTACTTAGGTGTTTCTGACAAATCTGCTACGGCTTCGTTCAAATCATTAAATGGTGTTGAAGTTAACACATTTAGTGGAAAACACCCTGTAGGTAATGTTGGTGTACAAATTCACCATACTGCTCCTATTCGTAAAGGTGACACTGTGTGGACTGTTAACATTCAAGATCTAGTGATTTTGGGTGGCTTATTTGCTACTGGTAAGGTAGACATGACTAGAGTTATTGCAGTTGCAGGTTCTATGATTGAGAAACCTCACTACTGTAAAGTTATCTCTGGAGCTTCACTGAATAGTGTTATTGGAAAATCTTTAGTAAAAAATGAAGAAAAAACACCACGTATTATCTGTGGTAACGTATTAACAGGTGAAAAAGTTGAGGCTGAAAGCTATCTTGCTTATCAAGCTAATGCAGTGACTGTAATTCCTGAGGGAGATTATTATGAATTCATAGGTTGGATTGCTCCAAGACTAAACAAATTCTCAGTTTCTCGCACTTACCTATCTTGGTTATGCCCTACTAAAAAGTATGACTTAGACACTAACGTTAATGGAGGTGAGCGTGCCTTTGTTATGACTGGTGAATACGAAAAAGTTTTACCAATGGACATCTATCCTGTTTATCTTTTGAAAGCGATTCTTGCTGGAGATATAGACAAAATGGAAAATCTTGGTATTTATGAAATAATCGAAGAGGATTTAGCATTATGTGAGTTTGTTTGTACATCTAAAATTGATGTTCAACAAATTGTACGTGATGGTATAAACCTAATGATTAAAGAGCTAAGCTAATTTTAAGATTTTAAAGAAATGAAATCACTAAGAAAATATATTGATAAAATTAAGCCAAATTTTGAAAAAGGAGGAAAGTTTGAAAAGTTAAATTCAACTTTTGATGCTTTCGAAACTTTTTTATTTGTGCCTAATACGGTTACCAAAAAGGGTAGCCACATCCGTGATGCCATAGATTTGAAAAGAACAATGTTTATTGTTGTTGTAGCCTTGATGCCAGCGTTGTTGTTTGGTATGTATAACACAGGTTATCAACATTTCAAAGCTATTGGAGCAGAAGCAGGTTTTTGTGAAACTTTCTTCTACGGATTACTAAAAGTATTACCTATCGTTATCGTATCTTACGTTGTTGGTCTAGGTATAGAGTTTATTTTTGCTCAAATCCGTAAACATGAAGTAAATGAGGGTTTCCTTGTTTCAGGTATGTTGATTCCCTTGGTAATGCCAGTCGATGCGCCACTTTGGATTGTTGCTGTATCTACAGCTTTTGCTGTTATTATCGGTAAAGAAGTGTTCGGTGGTACAGGTATGAACATTTTCAACCCTGCATTACTTGCACGTGCGTTTATGTTCTTTGCTTACACTCCATTTATCTCTGGTGAGAAAATTTGGGTTGCAGGTATGACAAATGGTGAAGGCATCATTGATGGTTATTCAGGTGCTACACCTCTAACAGAAGCTGCTAATGCGTTAGCTGAAAAAGCTGATTCTATAGAATTTTCAAGTTCAGCATTCGATCAATTTGTAGGTCTTATCCCAGGTAGTATTGGTGAAACTAGCGTTATTGCTATTCTTATCGGTGCTGCTATTCTTGTTTATACAGGAATTGCAAATTGGAGAATTATGCTTTCAGTGTTCGTAGGTGGTTACTTAATGGGACTTCTATTTAACGCTATTGGCTCAAACGCTTACATGGCGATACCAGCTTACCAACATCTATTAATGGGTGGTTTTGCATTTGGTGCTGTGTTTATGGCTACAGATCCTGTTACAGCGTCTCAAACGCTTAAAGGTAAGTATATTTATGGATTCTTAATTGGTGTTATTGCTGTTTTAGTTCGTGTCATTAACCCTGGTTATCCAGAAGGTATGATGCTTTCTATTCTATTTATGAACGCTATGGTTCCGTTGATTGACTTCTATGTTGTAGAAGGTTCTATCAAACGTAGAGTTAAAAAATGTAAAGCGTAACATTTATTTACCAATTAATTTTAAAAAAGAGTATTATGAACAAACAAAGCAATACATATATAATAGTCTACTCTATAATTCTTGTAGTAGTAGTGGCTGTTGTGTTGTCGTTTACTGCTCTCACATTAAAACCAACACAACTTGCTAATGTTGAAGTTGAGAAGATGAGTGATATTTTAGGTTCTGTAGGTCTTTACGATGCTGAAGAGGCAGGAAAAGCGGCTGATAAAGCAGTTTTTGTAAAGGATGAATACGCTAAATATATCGTTGAGAGTTTTTTAGTAAACGCTAAAGGCGAAAAACAAGACGCAGATGCAGCTCAAACGTTCGCTGTGTTAAACAATTTAAAGGCAGAGCTTGCACTACCTTTAGACCAAGTTAAATTACCAGTTTTTGTTAGTAAAAACACAAGTGGAAAAGTAAACTATGTTTTCCCAGTGTATGGAACTGGTCTTTGGGGTCCAATTTGGGGTTATATTGCATTAAGTGATGATTTAAA
>JAWXTO010000020.1:0-19265 GCA_044433545.1 Rikenellaceae bacterium | reverse complement strand
AAATCTGAGAATATACACCTACGTGCTTTAGAGCCAGAAGACATATCTCACCTATATAAATGGGAAAATGACAGAAATGTGTGGCAGGTGAGTAACACTATAGCTCCATATTCAAAGTACATCTTGAAACAATATATTGAAAATTCACACCTTGACATTTTTGAGACAAAACAGCTCCGTTTTGTGATTGTAAACACCCAAACTGACGTGCCAATTGGTGCTATAGATCTTTTTGATTTTGAACCTTATCACTCTCGTATAGGCGTAGGGATTCTTATTTATAATGAAGATGATAGAGGGAGAGGGTATGCCTCTGAAGCGTTAAATTTAACTTTAGACTATTGTTTTAGTGTGCTTAATGTGCATCAGATTTATTGTAACATATTGTCTGATAACATTGGGAGCATTTCTTTGTTTGAGAAGGTGGGCTTTGAGAAGACGGCTTGCAAAAAAGATTGGATATGGACGAAAAAAGGATGGGAGGATGAGTTTTTATACCAAAAAGTTAGAAAATAATGATTTCTGATAATTTATGTTGATGATAGTTTGTGTGTTTTAAGGTGGGAAAATAGTAAAATTATAAAAAAATGTGCGTTTATTAAATATAAATTCTTATCTTTGCAAAGATGATGCTTACATATTAGATTCTAAGGTGCTTGTTTCTTGTTAACTAGCCACTTTTTTTTCGTATTTGTCTGAAATTAATTATAATTAGAACTTAAACTATAATTTATGAACAATTTATCTAAGGTAGGATTAGGTCTTGGCTTATTAACTATAGCAATGCCTGTCAAAGCCGACAAAAGCAAAAAGGCTAGCAAAGATAAGCCTAACATTATCTTTATATTGTCTGATGACCACACTTCAAAAGCTTGGGGTGTATATGGAGGAATTTTAGCTGACTATGTACAAAATGACAATATTCAGCGTCTTGCAGATGAAGGATGTGTTCTTGACAACACTTTCTGTACTAACTCGATTTCTGTTCCTAGTAGAGCAGCGATTATGACAGGTGCTTATGCTCATGTGAATGGCGTTCGTACACTTAGTGATGGTTTAGATGTTGAGAAAGATAACCTTGCAAAACAACTTCAAGCAGGTGGATACGAAACAGCAATTATCGGTAAATGGCACTTAAAAACAAAACCTTCAGGTTTTGATTATTTCAGTGTTTTTCACGATCAAGGAGATTATGTAAATCCTAAGTTCAAAACAGAAGAAAACTGGACTGAAGACGAAAGTGGTGCAGAACAAGAAGAAGGTTTCTCTACTGACCTTGTGACTGCTAAGTCTTTAGCATGGATAGAAGAAAATAAAGACGAACCATTTGCAATGTTCTGTCACTTTAAAGCAACTCACGAACCTTGGGATTATCCTGAGAGATTTGCTGATATGTATGACGATGTGGTTTTCCCAGAACCTCACAATATGATGGAATTTGACACAACGGCTTCTGGTCGTACTTTCACTGGTCAACAACTTGAAAATCTAGGTTGGAGATGGAAACATGCCTCAGATGACCCTGCGAAATGGTGGTGTAAATATCCAGGATTGCCTTTCTACACAACTGACTTATATGTCACTGAAGCACGTCAAGCAATTTACCAAAAAATGATTAAGGATTATCTTAGATGTGGTGCTGCGATTGATGACAATATCGGTAAAATTCTTCAATATTTAGATGATAATGGTTTGGCTGAGAATACTATCGTAGTTTATACTGCTGACCAAGGTTACTTCTTAGGAGATCACGGTTTCTTTGATAAACGTATGATGTACGAAGAGGCTTTAAGAATGCCTTTCGTTATTCGTTACCCTAAAGAAATTCCTGCTGGTACACGTAATGAGGATATTATCTTAAATATTGACTTCGCAGCGACAATTGCTGACTATGCAAATGTTAATACTCCTGACGAATCTCAAGGTAGTAGCTTTAGAGAAAACCTTAAAGGTAACACTTCTCCTGACTGGAGAAATAGCATGTACTACAGATACTGGACTCAAGAGAAAATTAGACCTGCACACCTTGGTATTAGAACTGATAGATATAAATTAATATTCTTATACGGACAAAAATTAGATACTAAAGGTTCTCAAGATTATGTATCTAATCCATCATGGGAGCTTTATGATTTAGCGATTGACCCACATGAAGATACAAATGTGGCTAATGATCTTAGATATGCAAAAATATTCGAAGAGCTAAAAGCACAACTTATCGAAGAGCGTATCAAAGTTAAAGATACAGACGAGAACTATCCTCTTATGCAAGAAATTGTAGAGAAATATTTTTAGTATAAAATAAGGTAATATTTTTTACTGCTCGATACAAAAAACAGCTGAATTCTAAGGAATTTAGCTGTTTTTTTGTATCTTAGTGATAAAATATAAGATAAATTTGACTATGTTTGACATTTTGATGATAATTATAAATTGTTACTGATTGTTGTTAGAATGAGTTTTGTAGTTTTATTTGTGAATAATGTGAGGTTTATTAATATGTTGTATTATAGTAAGATATGAGATTATTCAGTGCGGAGACGTATTAGGATAGTGTAGTTATGTGTTTTTTAGTATGTTTTTATTTGTAATCGGAATATGTAATTGTGCGACATATTTGTAATGTTGTAGAAACTGTTTTTTGCTTAATATTTAATGTGTTATTTGTGTGATAATAAAAAAAATGTTACTTTTGCCTAGTCATGGGTTATATATTGTTTGTAAACCCTATTGTTTCTTTACTCTCTTGAATTTGAAAAATAAATAATAAAATACACACACAAATGAAAAGAAATTTTTTAATTGTTAGCCTTGCATTTGCTAGTTTGACTATGGCAAATTCAGCTTTTGCAAGTGACAATGCCGAACCAGGAATTGCGCAGGCAGTCCAACTTACTCCTATTCAACGCCAATACAATGGACAGATAAACAAAACAGCAAACTATGTAAATGTGCTTAAAAAGTCAGATACATATAGCGCAAAATTAGAAGCTTTAAGAAGTGCTGAAGCAAATGAGCAAAATATTGCAGCATTGCAAGCAATTATCGAAGAGGTAAAACCTATAATTTCTGCTCAAAATATTGTTGATTACTTCAATATGAGAGCTATGGAAGAGGCTGTTGCTAGTTTAGTAACAAAACCTGGTGTGAATGTACAAGAAGTTAATGAAAAATATGCTGCATTTAAAGCCCTTGTTGCTAAAGGTTTTGATGGTATTTATGATAAAGAGGAATCTGCTTATTGTGATGTTCAGAAAGCCCTAAAACTAAAACGTGAGATTTTACTTGCCAATCCAGCGGTTGATGTAGACACTTTTATGTCTGTTAAAGCTAATTTAGCGACTGCTCAAAGTAGAGACGCTGGTGCAGGTAGCCTTGGTATTCAAGCTAATAACTGGTCTAATATTACTTCTGCAAAGAAATCAGGAAATGATATAGAACTTATTAGATTTTCGGGTTTAAAATCTGGAGAGCTTGAATATGAATCTATTTATTCACCTACTTTAGAAGGCGTGACAATCACAGACCTTAAACTACACTGGGATGCTGACAGAATGTTGTTTACATCTATGAGAGGTGACGAATTATTGAAAAAATTCCAAGTGTTTGAGATTGATTTAGAAACTAACAGTGTTAGAGAAGCGATTGATAACGACGAGCCAGACCTAGATTTCTTCGATGGAGCTTATCTTCCTGATGGACGTATTATTGCCGTTTCTAACCTTGGTTATCATGGAGTTCCTTGTGTTAGTGGTGCTGACCAAGTGGGTAATATGATTTTATTTAACCCAGAAGATAAATCAATGCGTCGTATAACATTTGACCAAGAAGCTAACTGGCATCCAACAGTAATGGCTAATGGTAAAGTTATGTACGTGAGATGGGAGTATGCTGACTTAACACACTACTTCTCTCGTATAGTTATGCACATGAATCCTGATGGTACTGAACAAAAGTCACTTTATGGTAGTGGTTCATTATTCCCTAACTCTATATTTGACGTACAACCACTTCCAGAAGTTACTAACCGTTTTGTAGGTGTTATTTCTGGTCACCACGGTACAGTACGTTCTGGTCGTATGGTAACTTTTGACCCTGCAAAGAGTCGTAAAGAAGAAAAAGGTATGCTTCAAGAGTATCCTCACAGAGATAGAGAAATTATTCCTATTATTAAAGACCAAATGGTTGATGGTGTATGGCCTCAATTCCTTAAACCTCAGCCTTTAGATGATAACACATTCCTTGTAACAGCTAAAATGTCAGTAGGATCACTTTGGGGTCTATACTTAATTGACTCTTACGATAACATGACTTTATTATATGAGTCTGAGGACGCTGGTTTCATTTACAGCATTCCTGTTAAGAAAACAACAACTCCTCCAGTAATTCCTGATAAAGTTCAATTAGACAAAAAAGAAGCTAACGTATTTATTCAAGATATTTATGAAGGTGAAGGTCTTCCAGGAGTAAAAAGAGGTGAAGTTAAAGCTTTACGTGTTTTTGCTTATGAATATGCTTACTTAAATACTCCTTCAAATCACTATGTGCAAGGTGTTCAATCGGGTTGGGACATCAAACGTCTTATAGGTACTGTGCCTGTAGAAGAAGATGGTTCTGTTTCGTTTGTGATACCAGCGAATACTCCGATTTCATTACAGCCACTTGATTCTGAGGGACGTGCAATTCAATGGATGCGTAGCTGGTTGACAGGTATGCCTGGTGAGACTGTTTCTTGTGTAGGATGTCACGAAGACCAAAATACTATACCTGTTCCTAAAAGTAGTTTAGCTTCTAAAAAAGCTCCACAACAGATAGACATCGCAGAAGGTGGTGTTCACTCTATAACTTTCCCTCTTGATGTTCAACCTATCTTAGACAGAGCTTGTATAGCGTGTCACGATGGTTCTAAAGAATCTATGCCTAACTTTAAAGATACTTCTTTATCAGTTCCGAATTTCCAAAATGGCGTGTTCTCATATATGAAAAGCTATTTAGCTTTCCACCCTTATGTTAGTCGTCAAGGTGCTGAGGCAGATATGTATGTAATGACTCCTTATGAATATCACGCTACTAATAGTGAAGTTATACGTTTGCTTTCTCGTGGTCACCACGGTGTTGAACTTACAGATAGCGAATGGAAAAGCCTTTATACTTGGATTGACTTAAATGCTCCTTATTATGGTCGTTTCAACGCTTATGAACATGAAGGTTATGACCAAATAGCTCGTCGTATTGAACTTAACAACCTTTACGGAACTGGTTCGGGTGTTGACTGGAGAGCTGAACTTGACAACTATGCTAGTTATCTAGAATCTAAAGGCGAAATCGTAACAGTGAAACCTGAGCCTGTACAAGCACCAACTTATAAAGCTGCTTCGCAAAAAGGATGGCCTATGACAGACAGTGATCTTAAAGAGGCTGTTTCTAAAGAAGGTTTAGAGAAAAAAGTTGTTAAAATTGCTGATGGTGTTGAGATTACATTCGTGAGAATCCCTGCTGGTAAATTCATAATGGGTTCAAATGATAGTCCTATTTCTGCTCCAGAGTTCAAAGCTTCAGTAGATAAAGCATTCTGGATGAGTGAAACAGAGATTACGAACGAACAATATAACGTAATTTTCCCAGAGCACGATTCTCGTATTTATGCACAATTCTGGAAAGACCACGTAAACCCTGGATATCCTGCGAATGAACCACAACAGCCAGTTGTACGTATTAGCCGTGAGCAAGCAGCTGAGTTTGCTAATGCAATTGCTGAGAAATCTAACTTAAAAGTTCTTCTGCCTACAGAAACACAATGGGAGTGGGCTGCAAGAGGCGGTAAAGATACAGATTTCTGGTACGGAACTAAAGGTGATGACTTTGGTAAATATGCTAACCTTGCTGACGTTTCACTAGAGAAAATGGCGGTTGCTGGTGTTGACCCTAAACCTATGGGTAAAAGCCATCCTTGGTTTGAATATTACAACTTTATCCCTAAAATTGAAACCGTAGACGATGGTAGTATGTTGCCAGTTGCTGTAGGCCAATATGAGCCTAATCAATTTGGCTTATATGATATTATAGGTAATGTTTGGGAATGGACACGTTCAGACTTTATGGCTTATCCTTTAAGCTCTAAATCTAAAGTAGATGGTGAGGCTATGGCAGTTGCTCGTGGTGGTGCTTACATAGACAGACCAAAAGATGCTACAGTATCATCTCGTAGAGACTACCTACCATGGCAAAAAGTGAGCTGTGTAGGTTTCCGTCTAGTTATTGAAGACTAATTATAAGTATTTACATTATAACAAAAAGGCAGTAGGCTCTAAAGCCTACTGCCTTTTTTTGTACTTATAGAGGGTTTTTAATGTAATTTTTATCTGTAATTGCACATTTTTTTTGCTAACTTTTATCTGAAATATGGGTGAATATGTGCAATTATTGAAAATTAATTAAATTATTTTTAATAAATACACTGCATTGATTGTTATTTCCATTTTTTTATGTAAATTGCGCTCAGTTTAGATAGATATTTTATAATTTCTTTCACAGAATGTAATTTAAGAAGGAAAATAATGTTTTATATTTAACAACACTTTCGGTTTATGATAAATTTTGTACATGGTTTTTGATGAAAATGAAAAAAAGTGTAAAAAACGAAAAAATAAAGTGGTTTTAGTGTTAATTTAAAATATAAAAGATTATCTTTGCTATTATAAACTGCCGATTAGATATAAATAAATAAACAAACAAAAATAATTATTAATTAAAAAAAGTATTAATTCAAAACAAGTGTTTCTATTATGAAAAAACTTTTTGCAATCTTGACAGTTGTTGGTGTTTACGCATTCTCAACTGTAGCTACATTCGCTCAAGGTGTAGCTTCTGCACAAACAGACTTAAATCCAGAGATTGATGTAGAAGGGCAACCTATGCACCAAGTTCTTAAAAAACAATTCTTAGATGGTGGTGCTGAGTGGATGGCTCCTCTTCTTTTATGTTTAGTTTTAGGTTTAGCTATCGTTGTTGAACGTGTAATTTACCTTAACTTAGCTACAACTAACACTAAAAAACTTCTTGCTAAAGTTGAAAACGCACTTAACGAAAGTGGTGTTGAAGCAGCTAAAGAAATTTGTCGTAACACATCAGGTCCAGTTGCTAGTATTTTCTACCAAGGTCTTGATCGTTATGATGAAGGTATCGACGTAGTTGAAAAAGCTGTAGTTTCTTACGGTTCAGTTCAAATGGGTCAATTAGAAAGTGGTCTTTCTTGGATTTCTCTATTCATTGGTCTTGCTCCGATGTTAGGTTTCATGGGTACTGTAGTAGGTATGATTGGTGCATTCGACTCAATCGAAGCTGCAGGTGACGTTTCTCCAGCTCTTGTTGCCGGTGGTATTAAAGTTGCCCTATTAACAACAGTAGGTGGTCTTATCGTAGCCGTAATTCTTCAACTTTTCTACAACTATCTTATTTCTAAAGTTGATGGTCTTGTTCTAAGCATGGAAGATTCTTCTATCTCTTTAGTAGACATCATCACTAAGTACAACAAAAAGAACTAATATTAGTTCTATGATTACTCTCAGTGAGTGAGAGTTTTGTTTAACTTTATAATAAGAAAGTAAATATGAAATATTTATCAATATTAAGATACGTAATTACAATTGCATCTGTATTGGTGGTTTTATTACCTTTTTTACAAGCTGAAGGTGAAGTTACCGATGTTGATACAATGCTTAATTGGACTTATGGCTTACTTGGTTTGACAATTGTGGCAGTTGTTGTATTGCCATTGTTCAACCTAGCCAAAAATCCAAAAGCTGCGTTACGTTCTTTAGTAGGTATACTTGTAGTAGGTATTGTTTTTGCAATAGCTTACTCTTTATCAAGTGATGCTCCAATTGAGGTGTCAGCTGCAAAAGTATATTCAGATCCAGCAGAACTTAAACTAAGTGATACTGGACTATTCATGACTTATGCTGCATTTGGTGTCGCAATTATAAGTATCTTATTTGGCGAAGTATACAAACTATTTAAATAATAAATGGCTCTTTTAAAAAAGTGCAATATTCTTTTACAAAATGGCAAATAGAAAAATTCCAGAAATAAATGCAGGATCAACAGCTGACATCGCTTTCCTACTTTTGATTTTCTATCTTGTGTCTACTACAATGAACGTTGACAGTGGTCTACAGCGTATGCTTCCACAGATGGCGGACGAGAACAACCAAGAAGAGAACCTTTCAAAAGAAAGAAATACAATGTTAGTGTTTATCGACGCTAATGATAATCTTATGGTACAAATGCAACGTATCCAGGTGACTGAGTTGAAAGACAAAGCAATGGAGTTCATTTTGAATCCTTCAAATCGTGAGGATTTGCCAGAGACTCAGGTAGTTGAGATTGATCTTATTGGAGATTTTCCGGTTAGTAAAGGGGTAATTTCAGTACAAAATGACCGTTCAACAAGTTACGAGATGTATATCAAAGTACAAAATGAACTTGTGCGTGCTTTCAATGAAGCTCGTGACGATTTATCATCTTCAAAATTTGGCAAAATGTTTGCTGATTTAACTGACGATGAGCGTACTGCTATTACAAAAGCTATTCCGTTGAGAATCTCTGAAGCTGAACCACGTAATATGACAGAAGGGAAATAATTATGGCAGTAATGAAGAAAAAGGGAGACAAAGGCACTCCTGGTATTAATACATCATCGCTACCTGATATCATCTTCATGCTTTTGTTCTTCTTTATGACAACTACGGTTATGCGTGAGGTTGAATTAAAAGTAGAAGTTAAGTTACCTGGTGCGACAGAAATACAAAAATTAGAGAAAAAATCTTTAGTGAGCTACATCTATGTAGGCCCTCCTACAGCAATCGAAGCGAAGAAATGGGGTACTGCTCCACGTCTTCAATTGAATGATTCTTTTAGAACAAAAGAAGAAATTCTTGACTTTATTGCTGCTGAACGTGAAAAAATCAGCGAAGCTGATCGTCCTTTTATGACAGTAAACATTAAAGGTCACAAAGACACAAAAATGGGTATTATCACAGATGTGAAACAAGAATTACGTAAGGCAGATGCCCTTAAGATTTCTTATGCAGCACAAAAGGTTCTAGAAGTACAATAGTATAGTGAGAACTATTCATTGTTGAATAATATTCTAAACGACTTAAATGGCAGTGATGCTGTTTAAGTCGTTTTGTTTTGTATTTTTTTTACAATTTAGTAGAAAATTCATAAGTTATGAAAAGAAAAATTTTAGTGACAGGTAGTAATGGACAATTGGGTAGTTGTTTAAGAGACTTGTCGTCAGCTTTCCCTAAATATGAGTTCATTTTTACTGATATTGCTGAATTGGATATTACTAATTCGGATGATGTATCAGAATTTTTGGATAAAAACAAACCAAATTGGGTTGTAAACTCAGCGGCATATACTGCGGTAGATAAGGCTGAGAGCGATGAGAGTGTTGCTAGATTAATTAATGCTATAGCTGTTGGTATTTTAGCTACAGAGAGTGCAAAAGTTGGTGCAAAATTTGTGCATGTATCTACTGATTATGTTTTCGATGGTTTTGAGAATGTGATTTTAACTGAAGATATGGCTGTAAATCCACAAGGAGTGTATGGTGTTACTAAGTTAGAAGGTGAGATAGAAGCAAGAAAGAATAGTAGAACTATTATTTTGCGTACAAGTTGGCTTTATAGCACTTATGGTAACAATTTTGTGAAAACGATGCGTAAGCTAGGGGCAGAACGTAGTGAGTTAAACGTTGTGGCAGACCAATGGGGATCGCCTACTTCAGCGGACGATTTAGCAAAGGCGATAATGACAGCTATTGTGAAGTCTGATAGTGGGTCAGATGTTTATGGAACTTATCATTTTTCAAATGAAGGAGCTACTTGTTGGGCAGATTTTGCAGAGCAGATAATGTTGCTAAGTGGATTGGAGTGTAAAATTAATCCTATAACAACTGCTGAGTATCCAACGCCTGCAAAAAGACCTGCTTTTTCAGTAATGAGTAAGTCTAAGTTTGCGAAAACGTTTGATGTTGTAATTCCTGAATGGGAATATAGTCTTGAGCAAGTAATCAATCGTTTAGGCTAGGTGTACAGCTTTTTTTGCTCTAAATTTCTATCAATTTATTAAGGTCTATAACTTGTTATTTGTGACTATAAAGAATGATTTGTTTATAATTTATTCTTTATAGTCATTTTTTGTTTGATTTATTAGAATAAATCATCCTTTTTTGATTATTAATAGATTTTTTGTATCTTTACGGTGTGTATTGCGAAGAAAAATTTAAATACTATACTATACTATGAAACTTAAAAAGATTATTACATCGGTT
Organism: Rikenellaceae bacterium; assembly: GCA_044433545.1. Classification (GTDB taxonomy): domain Bacteria; phylum Bacteroidota; class Bacteroidia; order Bacteroidales; family Rikenellaceae; genus JAWXTP01. Next base: position 8,923 of record JAWXTO010000020.1, on the reverse strand, counting down.
GCGACAGTTATCCCAATGTCGCTATTAGCAAAAAATGATGCGCCAAACATTATTTATATTTTGGCAGATGATATGGGCTTTGGAGATATCACTGCCTTAGATAACAATTGTAAAATTGCTACTCCATACTTAGATCAATTAGTCGAAGATGGAATGAGTTTTACAGATGCTCATACAACTTCAAGTGTTTCTACGCCTTCGAGATATGGTATTATCACAGGTCGTTACAATTGGAGAAGCTCATTACAAACAGGTGTAACGTGGTCTTATGACGAACCTCTTATCGAAAAAGAGCGTGTTACAGTTGCTACTATGCTTTCTGCAAATGGTTATAATACAGGTGTAATTGGTAAATGGCACTTAGGTTTAGGATGGGAACGTACAGGTGAAGGCGAACACGACATAAACTTCAAAGAACTTAATTTTACACCAATTGATAATGGATTTGACTATTCATATATCATGAGTGCTTCATTAGACATTCCTCCATATTGTTATATTGATGGACATAAAGTAACAGGTGAAGTTAAGGATACTATAGAACGAAACGTTGGTTATGGTTCTTATAGAAGAGGTCCTATTGCTGATGATTTTGACATAAACACAGCTTTAGAACATTTTACTCAAAAGTCGTTAACTTATATTGAAGAAAAGGCTAAAGATGATAAACCTTATTTCTTGTATTTCCCACTAACTGCGCCACATACACCAATTTTACCTCCTGAAGAGTTTCAAGGTAAATCAGGTATTAGCCCTTATGCTGATTTTGTGATGTATGTTGATGATATCGTAGGTCGTATCGTTGAACAAGTTAAGAAAACAGGTGAAGAAGATAACACTATCATTATATTTACTACTGACAATGGTTGTTCTCCTGCTGCTAAGATAGATGTGTTGAAAGAGCATGGTCACTATCCTAACTCTGTGTTTAGAGGAACTAAAGCTGACACTTATGATGGTGGACACAGAATTCCTTACATCGTAAAATGGCCAAAAGAAGTAGCTGCTGGTTCAGAATGTGACAAACCAATTTCTTTAGCTTCATTTATGGCTACATGTGCTGAAATTAACAAAATTAAACTTCCTAAAGATTATGCTGAGGATAGCTTTAGCGTGTATGACGAGCTAAGAGGTAAAAAATCTAAAGCAGATTCAAGAGGCGAGGCTATTGTTGTTCACCACTCAATATTTGGTTACTTCTCTGTACGTAAAGGTGATTGGAAACTTATCGTATGTCCTTTCTCTGGTGGTTGGAGTGGTCCAGGTAAAAACACTGTTACTGACGAGACTCCTAGAATGCAGTTGTTTAACATGAAAGACAATATTTCTGAGGTAAGTGACCAAAATTTACTTGATGAAAAACCAGAAATTGCTCAAGAATTATATGCTGAATTAGTATGGGCTGTGGAAAATGGTCGTACTAGAGAAGGTGCTCCTAAAGATAATGACGTAGAGGTGGTTATCGAGAAATTCTATGGTCAGGAATAGTATAAATTTAGTGCTTAATTCTTATTTTGAGTGCTAATATACCTTTCATTTTAATGTGACGTATTTTAAAAGAATACATAATTTATTATGAATAGTAAAATAACTATAACTACAGTAGCGACGATTATCCCATTGTCGCTACTATCGAAAACAGATAAACCTAATGTTGTTTATATACTAGCTGACGATTTAGGTTATGGAGATATTACGGCTTTGGATAATGATTCAAAAATTCCCACGCCCAATATAGATAAGTTAGTTGAGCAGGGTATGAAGTTTACTAATGCTCATTCGACTTCTAGTGTTTCGACTCCGTCACGTTATTCAATTCTGACTGGTCGTTATAACTGGCGAAGTTCTTTACAATCGGGGCTTTTGTGGTCTTATTCGGCTCCACTAATAGAGAAAGAGAGACCTACAGTTGCAACGATATTATCCGCTAATGGTTACAATACAGGAATAGTCGGTAAATGGCATCTAGGCTTAGGTTGGGAGCGTTTTGGTGAGGGAATAGATGATGTAATGTTTACAAAATTGACATTTTCTCCTATAGATAACGGTTTCGATGAAAGTTTCATAACAAGTGCATCTTTAGACATGCCACCTTATGCTTATATTCGAGGTTATGAGTTTACTGCACCTGTGAATGACACAGTTCAGGGACAATCGGGGTATAAATTTTTTAGAACTGGCCCTATAGCTGAGGATTTTGAGGTGGAGACAGTTATGCAAAGATTTACGACAGAGGTGTTGGATTATATAAATGAAAAAAGTAAAGACGACAAACCTTATTTTTTATATTTTCCGATGACGGCTCCTCATGTGCCGAATTTTCCTCCTGAAGAATATCAAGGAAAATCAGGACTTAACTTATACGCTGACTTTGTGATGTATGTAGACCATGTTGTAGGACAAATTGTTGAGCAGATTGAAAAAACGGGGGAGAAAGATAACACAATTGTTATTTTTGCGTCTGATAATGGATGTTCTCGTACAGCAGATATAGATTTGTTGAAAAGTTTGGGGCATTCTCCAAATTCTATATATAGAGGAATTAAATCTGATATGTATGATGGAGGACATAGAGTTCCTTTTATTGTGAAATGGCCGAATGTTGTAAAGGCTGGGGCAGAGAGCGATAAAGCAATAACTTTAGCTTCTTTAATGGCTACTTGTGCAGATATTAATGATATTAAATTGCCAGAAAATTGTGCAGAAGATAGTTTCAGTATATTAGATGAGCTAAAAGGGAAAAAATCTAAGAAAGATTCTCGTGGAGAGTCTTTAGCAATACACCATTCGGTGTATGGACATTTTGCAATCAGAAAAGGTGATTGGAAACTTATTGTTTGTCCTTATTCTGGTGGTTGGGGTGACCCTAAAAAGAATACGGTGACTGACGAAACTCCGAGAATGCAACTTTTCAATATGAAAGATAATGCTTCGGAAGAGTCTGAGCAAAACTTAATAGATGAAGAACCTGAAATTGCAGATGAATTATATAAAGAATTAGTTTGGGCTATTGAAAACGGTCGAACAACCGAAGGGTTGCCTCAATCTAATGATGTTGAAAAAGTTATAATTGATAAATTTAATCTATAAATAAAATGAGTAAAAGAGTTATTACTTTTGGTGAAATAATGCTACGTTTGGCAACACCAGATAATTTGAGATTTGTACAAGCTACATCTTATGAAGCTACTTTCGGAGGTGGAGAAGCTAATGTTGCAGTTTCGTTAGCTAATTATGGGATGGAAGCATCTTTTGTTACAAGATTACCAAAAAATGATATAGCAGACAGTTGCGTAAAAGAGTTACGCCGTTTCGGGGTGTCGACTTCTGACATAATTTACGGTGGTGATAGAGTAGGTATCTATTTCTTAGAGACAGGTGCTGTGTGTCGTGCAAGTAAAGTTGTTTATGACCGTGCGCACTCTTCAATCGCTGAGATTGAAAAAGGTATGATTTCTTGGGAAGAAGTTCTTAAAGGTGCTGATTGGTTTCACTTTACGGGTATAACTCCTGCAATTAGTCAAACAGCAGCTGATGTGTGTTTAGAGGCTGTTCAAGCGGCTAACAAACTTGGCGTTCCTGTTTCTATGGACTTGAATTATCGTAAAAATTTGTGGAAATATGGTAAAGATTGTTCTGAGGTGATGCCAGCTTTAACAGAATGTTGTGATGTTATCATAGCTAATGAAGAAGATGCCGAAAAAGTATTCGGAATTAAGCCAGAAGGTTTTGATGTTGCAAACACAGGCGGTGCTGTAGAGGCTGAAAGCTTCAAAAGTGTTGCAAAACAGCTTATGGATAAATTTCCACGTGCTAAGAAAGTGGCTATAACACTTAGAGGCTCTGTAAGTGCTTCACATAACACTTGGGGAGCTATGATTTATGATGGTGAAACATTGTTTAGCTCAAAACGATATAATATCACTGACATTGTAGACCGTGTTGGTGGTGGTGATTCATTTGGTGGTGGACTTATCTATGGTGAACTTACTTATAAGGGAGATTCTCAGAAAAGTTTAGAGTTTGCTGTGGCTGCTTCAGCTTTGAAACACACCATAAAAGGTGACTTTAACCTTGCTACTGTTGACGAAGTTGAGAAGTTAATGGGTGGTGATGCTTCAGGTCGTGTTTCGAGATAAAATGGATAAATATTAACGAAAAATTTAAATCGGGAAATTATTATAAGTCCGCTTTAAATTAAAATGAAGAAAAAATAATGGCAAGATTTTCAAAAATAGAGGTGCTTACTGTAATGACAAAAACTGGTGTTGTTCCAGTTTTTTATAACAGCGATGCAGAAGTGTCAAAAAATGTGCTTAAAGCATGTTATGAAGGCGGAATTAGAGCCTTTGAATTTACAAATAGAGGTGATTTTGCACAAGAAGTGTTTGCAGAACTTGTGAAATTTGCAGCAAAAGAATGTCCAGAAATGGTTGTGGGAGTTGGCTCTATTGTTGACCCTGGAACAGCTTCTTTATACATACAATTAGGTGCAAATTTCGTTGTTGGACCACTGTTTAACCCTGAAATTGCAAAGGTTTGTAACCGTAGATTAATTCCTTATACTCCTGGATGTGGCTCTGTATCTGAAATAGGGTTCGCACAAGAGGTAGGTTGTGATTTATGTAAAGTTTTCCCTGCTGGCAATGTTGGAGGTCCTTCATTTGTTAAAAATGTTAAAGCCCCTATGCCATGGTCTATGCTTATGGTTACTGGTGGTGTTGAGCCTACAGAAGAAAACCTTTCTGCATGGGTGAAAGCTGGTGTAACATGTGTAGGGATGGGTTCTAACTTGTTCCCTGCTAGTGTTGTTGCCGCTAAAGAGTGGTCAAAGATTTCAGAAATATGTAAAATGTCTTTAGACATAGTTTCACAATATAAAAAATAATAATCATGCCGAAAAACTCTCAAAAACCTACTTCGTGGCGTTGGACGATATGCTCTATGTTATTCGTTGCTACAACAATTAACTATTTAGATAGACAAGTTTTGTCGCTTACTTGGGATGAATTTATAAAACCAGAATTTCACTGGGATGAATCACATTACGGAACTATTACAGCAGTATTTTCTATAGTTTATGCTCTCTGTATGTTGTTTGCAGGTAAGTTTGTCGACTGGCTCGGAAGTAAAAGAGGGTTTCTTTGGGCAATTGGTGTTTGGTCTGTAGGTGCATGTGTGCATGCGTTGTGTGGCGTGTTAACAGAACATAGTTTAGGGTTAAATTCTGCTCAAGATTTGATTTCTGCTACAGGTACAGCAGCTGTAACAATAGCGAGTGTTAGTACTTGGTTTTTTATCATAGCACGTAGCATTTTAGCACTAGGTGAGTCTGGAAACTTCCCAGCTGCGATAAAAGTAACAGCTGAATATTTCCCTAAAAAAGATAGAGCTTATGCAACTAGCATCTTTAATGCTGGGGCATCTATAGGTGCGCTTATTGCGCCTTTGTCTATTCCATTGTTAGCTAAATATTTCCAAGGTATAGGTGTTGGAAATGGTTGGGAAATGGCATTTATCGTTATTGGAGCTTTAGGTTTTGTTTGGATGGGAGTTTGGGTGTTCATATATGATGAACCTCGTAAAAGTAAACATGTTAATGAAGCTGAACTTGAATATATTGAGCAAGATAAAGATGATGTGCCTCAAACTGTAGATACAGATGGTAATACAGGCAAAATTTCTATTCTACAGGCGTTTAAATATAAACAAACATGGGCGTTTATTCTTGGTAAGTTTATGACAGATGGCGTTTGGTGGTTCTTCTTGTTCTGGACTCCATCTTACCTTGATACACAATTCGGAATTAAGACTTCTGATGGACTGGGTGTAGCGCTTATTTTCTCGCTTTATGCGGTGACTATGTTGTCTATTTATGGAGGGAAATTACCTACAATAATTATGGCAAAAACTGGGTTAGATCCTTATGCAGCACGTATGAGAGCGATGTTAATTTTTGCATTTGTTCCTTTATTGGTTCTTCTTGCACAACCTTTAGGTACTATTTCTCCATGGTTCCCAGTGTTGTTAATTGGTCTTGGAGGTGCAGCACACCAATCTTGGTCAGCTAACATTTTCTCTACGGTTGGGGATATGTTCCCTAAATCTGCGATTGCTACAGTTACAGGAATTGGTGGTATGGCAGGGGGCGTTAGCTCGATGTTGTTACAAAAAACTGCTGGTAACTTGTTTGTATATGCAGGAGAGACAAATTTAGCGTTTTTAGGTTTTGAGGGTAAGCCTGCTGGTTATTTCATTATATTCTGTTTGTGTTCTGTGGCATATCTTGCAGGTTGGGTGATAATGAAGTCATTAGTACCAGTTTATAAACCTATTAAATTATAGTTGTGAAATATTAAAAATTAAAATATTATGAGTTTATTTGATATAAAAGATAAGGTTATCGCTATAACTGGTGGTTATGGTGTTTTAGGAGGTTCTGTAGCTAAATATTTGGCACAGAATGGGGCTAAAGTTGTGATTATTGGTCGCAATAAAGAAAAAGGTGATGAATTTGTTGCTGAAATTGAAAAAGAGGGTGGTGTAGCACTTTTCGCTCAAGGAAATGTTACTAGCGATTCAGATATGGAGGCTGTTAAAGATGTTATCTTAGAGAAATTTGGAACTATAGACGTTCTTATTAATGCTGCTGGTGGCAATATGCCAGGCGCAACGATAGGTCCAGATTCAAACATCTTTAATCTTAACCTTTCGGACATGCGTTCGGTGATTGACTTGAATTATATGGGTACTATTATCCCTTCTGTGATTTTAGGTAAAGAAATTGCTGAAAAAGGTAAGGGAAGTATCATTAACTTCTCTTCTATGAGTTCACAAAGTGTGATTACAAGAGTTGTAGGATATTCTTCAGCGAAGGCTTCTATTGACAATTTTACTCGTTGGATGAGTGTTGAGATGGCTAAGAAATATGGAGAGAAAGTGCGTGTTAATGCTGTAGCACCAGGTTTCTTCTTGACTGAGCAAAATCGTACACTTTTAACAAATCCTGATGGTTCTTATACTCCGAGAGCTGAAGATATCGTGAGAAATACACCTTTTGGACGTATGGGAAAAGCCGATGAGTTGCATGGTGTGATACATTGGCTGATGAGTGATGCGGCATCTTTCGTGACAGGAACAGTGATTCCTGTAGATGGAGGATTTAGCGTATTTAGTGGAGTGTAATGCCCCTAAAGAATTGTTTTTTAGAATGTTTAAAATAGATTAAAATGAAATTATTTGAACAAACAATGAGATGGTATGGCGACAATGACGTTGTAAAGTTAAGCCATATCAAACAAGCTGGTGCAACAGGCATTGTCTCTGCTTTACACCACATTCCTGTAGGTGACATTTGGACTCTTGAGGAAATTAGTGCTAGAAAAGCAACAATTGAAGCTGCTGGTTTAACATGGAGCGTTGTTGAAAGCTTGCCAGTAAGTGAAGAAATAAAAACTGCTACAGGAGATTATAAATTACATATCGAAAACTATAAACAAAGCATAAAAAATCTCGCTGCATGTGGGGTGATGGTCATAACATATAACTTTATGCCTGTTTTAGACTGGACTCGTACAAATGTAGCCTTTACTTTGGAAGATGGTTCTAAAGCATTACAATATGAAAGAGCGAAATTTGTGGCTTTTGACATTTATATCCTAAAGCGTGAAGGCGCAGCGAATGATTATTCTAGTGCAGAGGTTGAAGCTGCAAAAATTGCGTATGAGGCTATGAGTGACGAAGATAAAGCACTGATTACGAAGAGTGTTTTGATGGGATTGCCTGGTGCAAAAGACCTTTTCTCGTTAGATGCAATTTATGAAGGATTAGAAAAATATAAAGACATAGACGAAGACTCTTTACGTCAAAATCTTATCTATTTTTTGAGTGAGGTGACTCCGATAGCTGATGAATGTGGTGCTAAAATGGCTATACACCCTGATGACCCTCCTTATAAATTATTAGGATTACCTCGAATTTTAAGTACAGAGCAAGATTTCCAAAAACTTGTTGATGCTGTGCCTAATAAATCAAATGGTTTGTGCTTCTGTACAGGTTCTTTGAGTGTTAGAAAAGATAACGACCTTCCACAAATGGCTAAAAAGCTGGGTGGAGATAACCGTATTTTCTTTGTGCACTTGCGTTCTACAGAAAGAGACGAAGAGGGGAACTTCTATGAAGCTAACCACTTAGAGGGTTCTATAGATATGTTTTCTATTGTTAAAGAGCTTGTGAAAGTACAAAATACGTTAGGTGTTTCAATTCCTATGCGTCCTGACCATGGACACCAAATGATTGACGATTTAGGTAAGAATGCTTATCCTGGATATTCGTTAATTGGTCGTTTGAAAGGTTTAGCCGAGATTAGAGGTTTAGAGCTAGGTATTGCGAGCCTGTTAAATGAGTAATTTATATATAATGAGGGTTAAACTCTCAATTTCCGCCTTAACATTTTACACTTAAAATTAAAAATTATGGCTTTTATAAATGACAACTTTATGCTTCAAAGCGAAGCAGCACAACGATTATACGATAATTATGCGAAAAACGCACCTATTATTGATTTTCATAACCATTTAAGCCCTCAGATGATTGCTGAGAACTATGTTCCAAAGACAATCACTGAAATGTGGCTTGGTGGAGACCATTATAAGTGGCGTTTGTTGCGTGCTAATGGCGTTGACGAGAAATATATCACGGGTGATGCTGACGATTACGAAAAGTTTGAAAAGTGGGCGCAAACATTGCCTTATACTATGCGTAACCCTATTTATCACTGGTCACACCTTGAGCTAAAAAGATATTTTAATGAAGATAGATTGCTTACGCCTGAAACATGTCGTGAGATTTATGATAACTGTAATGCTCAAATCGCCGCAGGTGGTTTCGGGGCTATGGGTATGCTTAAAAAGATGAATGTTGA
>JAWXTO010000019.1:5359-19772 GCA_044433545.1 Rikenellaceae bacterium | reverse complement strand
ACGGCACGTTCTATAATTTTTTCTGGAGTTGAACGAAGTTTGTTGTATATGTGAGCCTCTGAAACGCCAATGCCAGTGTGGATACGACCACGTTTAGCGTATTTAAGGGCATCTCCAGCCACTTTTATATCATTTTCTACAGCTCTTGTAAGTGCACATATAGTTGGCAACGAAACAGCTTTAGAAATTTCACGTACTGAATTGAAATCACCAGGACTAGAAACTGGAAAACCTGCCTCAAGCACATCAACTCCCAATGCCTCAAGTGCACGAGCTACTTCTATTTTCTCAACAGTGTTTAATTGACACCCAGGAACTTGTTCTCCATCACGTAATGTCGTGTCAAAAATATATAACCTATCAGTCATCTTTAGTTTTCTATTTTAAGGGGACTTCTAATATTCCCCGATTTTAATTTCTCGTTAATATTTATCCCTTTTGCTTTTAGGCAAAGTGGGTTGTTGTAACCCCTACCACCGATTTTGGCTAAAAGCAAAAGGGATGAGTAGTGGCGGAAAAGTATTTTGGGGAATATTAGAAGTCCCCTCAGATTTATACACAAAAATAATCATATAAAAGCGATTGAAACACTTATTTTTAAACGTATCAATATATCCAAACCGAATTACACACACATATATTGTTAACAATCACCAATTTAACACATATTTTCATCTACTCCCTAATTACAAAATATTAATCTAAATTAGGCTAATATGCTTATTTATAAGAATATTAATTTCTCCAAAAAAATAAGTTAGAATGTTACAAAACTAAACATAATTTTTGAATTTAATTAATTTTTGGTAAATTTGAGGATAAAAGTTATCTAAAGTGGGTATTAATTCCTTAAAATGTGCAGATTTTGTGTGATTTTAGTGGCTTTTGCTAAACAATAATATTTAAAATTATGGATCACTTCGAACATCATCATAAATCAGACTTTGAAAACAGCGCATTGAACGTTAATAGCGGTGTAGAACAACCTCCTATTGTAAATCCTTATTTTAAAAAACGAAAAAAGAGGGTGTTAACTGTTGATGACTACATAAAAGGCATCACAGAGGGCAATATTACGATACTTTCACGTGCAATTACACTAATAGAGAGCTTATTACCTAGCGACTATGATTTATCACAAGAAATAATAGAAAAATGTTTGCCATATTCAGGAAAGTCTGTAAGGATAGGCATCACTGGCGTTCCTGGAGCAGGAAAATCTACATTTATTGAGGCTATTGGCACAAAAGTAACAAACATGGGACACAAGCTAGCAGTTTTAGCTATAGACCCTAGTTCTGAAAAAAGTGGCGGCTCTATTCTTGGAGATAAAACTCGTATGGAAACGCTAATTCAAAATAAAAGTGCGTTTATTCGCCCTTCTCCAACGGCAGGCTCATTGGGCGGTGTCGCACGAAAAACACGTGAAACGATAATCCTTTGTGAAGCGGCAGGTTTTGATATAATTTTCATTGAAACTGTAGGTGTTGGACAGAGCGAAACATCAGTACATTCTATGGTTGACTTGTTTTTAATGCTTCAAATTGCTGGTGCTGGTGACGAACTACAAGGAATCAAGCGTGGCATAATGGAAATGGCTGATATGATAGGTGTTACGAAAGCTGACGGCGAAAACATTCATCGTGCTTCTCTAGCAAAGGCACATTTTTTGAATGCGCTTAATTTGTTCCCTATGCCAAAAAGCGGCTGGAAACCACGTGTGTACACATGCTCATCAATTGAGGGTAACGGATTAATGGAATTGTGGAGCGGCATCGAGGATTATATAAATTTCACAAAACAAAACGGTTATTTTGAATCTCATCGTGCTCAACAATCAAAATATTGGATGTATGAGACTGTAAATGAATCGTTAAGGACTAATTTCTATAGAAATGAAATTGTCGCTAACAAAATTAAGGATTTAGAGAGTAAAGTTATAGACAATCAAATGAGCCCTTTTGTTGCAGCCAAAGAATTGTTAAATGGATATCTAAATTTTGATGAATAATATGCTAACAGCCTTTTTACTCACTCTTTTTGCAGGTTTATCTACAACTCTAGGGGCTTTTATAGCTTTCAGCACGAAAAAAACGTCGAAAAAGTTCCTTTCCTTTTCGTTAGGGCTTTCGGCAGGTGTTATGATCTATGTTTCTTTTGTAGAGATACTTCCTGAAGCGTTTTCTGCTATGAGTGAGCACTATGAAAGTGAAAAAATGGCTGAAATAATGACCGTAATTTTCTTTTTTGCAGGCATTGCTTTGATAGGTATCATAGATAAGCTCATTCCTGAAAAAGAAAACCCTCATGAAATTAGAGCCTTAGACGATTCTGAAGGGAAAGCACCAAAAAGCTCACTTATAAGACTAGGTTTAATGACAGCCTTAGCAATAGGCATACACAATTTCCCCGAAGGTATCGCAACTTTTATGAGTGCTATTGAAGACCCTAAATTAGGGGTTGCAATTGCGGTTGCTATAGCGATTCACAACGTTCCTGAAGGTATGGCAGTGGCAGTTCCTGTTTTTCATGCAACAGGTTCTCGAAAAAAAGCGTTTAAATGGGCTTTACTGTCAGGTTTAGCAGAACCCGTAGGCGCAATTATAGCATATTTAGTATTATTGCCTTTTCTTAGCAGCGTTGTCTTAGGTGCAACATTCGCTGTAGTTGCAGGAATTATGGTTTTCATATCATTAGATGAGCTATTACCTGCCGCAGAGAAATGGGGAGAACACCATACATCAATTTTAGGTGTGGTTCTAGGAATGGCAATTATGGCTGTATCGTTGTTAATGTTTTAAGGGAACTTCTAAAAACTGAACTTTATTAGAACTACCCTTTAATCGGGAAATTAAAAGATTTCCCCTAAATTTATAAAAATGGAAGAAAAAGTACCCGTAAACAAGACCAACTTAATAATAATGATTGCATTAATTATTATGCTTTTAATAGGGATATTAGTCCGAAGAAATTACATTAAAGAAGAACTTGATCAAACCGTAGAATTTTATAAAGAAAGGATGCAGTATAGTGATTCAATTTAATGATTTTAAGTATTTTGTCTATAGTTTAAGAGACGAAATCGTAGCTATTACTCAAAAATATTATTACTCAGACCTCGACATAGAACACAAACACGACATGTCTCCTGTGACTTTAGCAGATAGAGAAATTGAGCAATATATTAGAGCAAAAATTGAAGTATATTTCCCAAATCACACCATCATAGGCGAAGAATTTGGAGAGAAGAAAAAAGAAGGTGACTTGTCATCATGGATAATTGACCCTATAGACGGAACTTACAGTTTTATCCACCGAATACCACTTTTCACCACTTTAATAGCTTATTGTTATGACTCTAAGCCTGTTTTTGGGATGATTTTCCAACCCATAACGGGAGAAATTGTCATTGGGAGCGACACCAAAACTTTATATAATGACAAACCTGCGATTTTACGCACTAGTGAATCGTTAGAGGGATGTACACTTCTCACAACCAGCACAACAAACATAGATAGACTTCATAATGGTGACAAATTTAGAGAGTTGTCATTAGAAGCTAAAGTTGTAAGAACGTGGGCTGACGGATATGGATATTTGATGCTTGTTTCGGGGCGTGCAGATGTTATGATAGACCCAAAAATGAAAATCTGGGATATTGCAGCTGTTACTCCTATTGTGAAAGGTGCAGGCGGTGTTATTACGGACTATTATGGAGAAGTTGCTGAAGCAGGAAACTCTATTATCGCCTCAACGAACGAAAAACTTCACAGCTATGTTATAAACGAACTAAAAGAATAAAAAAATGATTGAATATATTACACAATTGCGCCCTAGATATGGTGAAGTAGACCAAATGGGCTTTGTTTATCATGCTAATTATGTGTCATATTTTGATGTTGCACGCACTGAAATGATACGTTCGTTAGGCATCACAAACCGGAAAATGGAAGAAGATGGAATTATGCTTCCTGTTTTAAGCGTCAACATAAGCTACAAGTCTCCAGGGCACTATGATGAACTTTTAACAATAAAAGTGAAGCTTAAAGAAAAGCCTCGTGTAACTATAGTCTTTGACTATGAGGTTTTTAATGAAAATATGGAGTTGATAACAACTGCTCAAGTAACCTTAGCATTTATGAATTCAGAAACTAAACGAGCTATACGTCCTCCACGTGAATTGTTGACTTTGATAGACACAAAGTGGCAAGAGTAAAACATCTAAATACAAAAAAACCCAACTGCTAACCAAAAAAGCAGTTGGGTTTTTATGTTTAAGAAAATCAAGTCTACATTTCGTCTAATTTACGAAGATTTTCAGCGATTTCTTCGTCAGTTACATTGTAGTTTGTAAGCTCATTAGAAAGATATTTGTCATAAGATGTCATATCTATCAAGCCGTGACCAGAAAGGTTAAATAGAATAACTTTTTCTTCACCAGTTTCTATACATTTTTTAGCTTCTTCGATAGTAGCAGAAATTGCATGACATGATTCTGGAGCTGGCACGATACCTTCAGTACGAGCAAATAAACATCCAGCCTCAAAACTGTCTAATTGTGTGATGCGAACAGCTTCAATAAGTTCATCTTTTAACAATTGAGATGCAATAACACCAGCACCGTGATAACGTAAACCTCCAGCGTGAATGTTTGCAGGAGTGAAGTTGTGACCTAAAGTAAACATAGGCAACAAAGGAGTGTATCCAGCTTCATCACCAAAGTCATAACGGAAAAGACCTCTTGTTAATTTAGGGCAAGAAGCAGGCTCAGCAGCAATAAAACGTGTTTTCTTACCTTCTAAGATATTTTTACGTAAGAATGGGAAAGAAATACCACCAAAGTTTGAACCACCACCGAAACAGCCAATAACGATGTCTGGATATTCACCAGCCATTTCCATTTGTTTGATACTTTCTTGACCAATTACTGTTTGGTGAAGAGTTACGTGGTTAAGAACAGAACCAAGAGTATATTTACAATTTGGTGTGCTTAGTGCAAGCTCAACGGCCTCAGAAATTGCGATACCTAGTGAACCAGGGCTGTTAGGTGTGTCAGTTAACACTTTACGACCAGCTTTTGTAGACATCGAAGGAGAAGGAATCACTTGAGCTCCGAAAGTTTGCATAATCGAGCGGCGATAAGGCTTTTGCTCATAGCTTACTTTCACCATATATACAGCTAAGTCAAGATCAAATTGGCTTGTAGCATAAGATAGGGCTGCTCCCCATTGACCTGCACCTGTTTCAGTTGTGATATTAGTAATGCCTTGCATTTTGTTGTAGTATGCTTGTGCAATTGCAGAGTTAATTTTGTGAGAACCAATAGGACTAACACTCTCATTTTTGAAATATATGTGTGCTGGAGTTCCTAAGGCTTTTTCAAGACCTGTAGCACGAACTAGAGGTGTGCAACGATAGTTTTTATATAGGTCACGTACAGGTTGAGGTATTTCAATGAACGCATCTGTTGTATTCATTTCTTGTTGACATAGCTCTTCTGCAAAAATAGGATATAAATCTTCAGCTTTAAGAGGTTCTTTTGTTCCTGGGTGTAAAACTGGTTTTGGTTTGTTAGGCATTTCGGCCACAATGTTATACCAATGTGTTGGAATTTCACTCTCAGGCAGAATGAAACGTTTTGTATCGCTCATAATATTTATGTTTTTAATAGATTAGTTGAATTTAGAAAAGTAGCCCATGCACTCTAGAGAGTGGCTAACAGGGATGAGTTTTGGGGCTTCGTGAAGGCTCTCAATCCGCAGCGTACTAGCGTACGTAAGGATTTGAGAGTCGAGGGAAGTGCCAAAAACGCCTTGTTAGTCACTCTCGTGGCTTATATTTTATTTTCTCCAAAGTTTAGTCATATCCTCTAGAGTCTTACCTTTTGTTTCAGGAACAAGTCTCCAAACGAATAATGCAGATAAAATTGAGAAGAATGCGTAAATTAGGTATGTTCCTCCAACACTCCATGATGATAGAGAGATGAATGTACTAGAAACGATGAAGTTTGCAATCCATTGTGCAGCTACGGCGATTGCCACAGCCTTACCACGTATAGTGTTAGGGAAAATTTCAGCGATTAAAACCCAACAAATAGGACCCCAACTCATCATGAACGATGCCGTGTAAACAATAATAGATATTAAAGCAACCATACCGATAGATTCGTTGAAAGAAAGTATGCTTAATGCTAACATACCTATGAACATACCGATAGAACCAATAATAAGCAGTGGTTTACGACCAAAGCGGTCAACAGTAAAGATAGCAACTAACGTGAATAGGATGTTTACAATACCCATCACAACAGTTTGTATCATTGAAGAGTCACCTGAAGCACCCATAGTTTCAAAGATACGTGGTGCGTAATACAACACGACGTTTATACCTACTGCTTGTTGGAAGATTGATAGCGCAACACCTATGAAAATCACTAACCAACCATAAGACATAAGCTTTTCACTTTTCTCAGTAGATGTACTTTTAATATTTTCAAGGATAACATCAGCTTCTTTTTTACCGTTAATTCTTGCAAGAACTTTAAATGCAGAGTCATAGTGACCTGTTAACACTAAATAACGAGGTGTTTTAGGCACAAATAATAATAGTAAACCGAATAAACCAGCTGGTACAGCTTCACTTACAAACATACGTCTCCAACCTACAGCTTCCATGCTTTCTTGTGCGTTCATGATGTCAAGACGGATAAGATAACTCACGAAATACACCACCAACATACCAAATATGATAGCAAATTGGTTACACGAAATTAATGTTCCTCGAATTTTTGCAGGCGCAATCTCAGCAATATACATAGGACACACCGCAGAAGCCAAACCTACACCTAAACCACCAATCACACGATAGAAGTTGAACATTACTAATAGTTCTTTTGTAGGTTTGCCATATTCAAAGAATAAAAATTCAGGATAATATGAGCCTAGTGCTGATAAAAAGAATAATACTGCTGCAAGTCTAAGTGAATTTCTACGTCCTAAACGATTTGCAAAAAATCCTGATAATAGACCCCCTAGCACACATCCGATAAGTGCACTCGAAGATGTTATGCCGTGTAGTGCGTCTGTGTAGTCAAAATCTGTAGCTGCTGAAAAAAAGCCTTGAAGTCCTTTTTCTGCTCCAGAAACAACGGCTGTGTCATATCCAAATAGTAGACCACCAAGAATGGCTACTGATGTTACGGCATAAAGATAACCTTTACTGCCAATGTTGTTATTTTTCATATTTATTTAAATTTTTGTATAGATGAACAATACCATAAAAACAAACTAGGGGCTAAAATATATTTAACCCCTATGTTCGTCATCTTATAACATTGTAAAATCTTTTTATTTTCAATATTAGCAATACATGTTAAGTATAGCCTCATATAACTCTTGTTTACCGCTTTTAAGAACAGGTTCGCCATTAGCTTTTGCATAAGCATAAACATCTTCAAGAGTTAATTTACCTTCTTCAAATTCTTTACCTTTACCAGAATCGAATGAAGAATATCTGTCAGCTAACATTTGAGAGTATGGAGACTCGTCTAATAGAGCAGCAGCACATTCTAGTGCACGTGCCATAACGTCCATAGCAGCGATGTGTGCGATGAAAATATCCTCAAGGTCAGTAGAGTTACGGCGAGCTCTAGCGTCAAAGTTAGTACCACCATTACCTAAACCATCATTACGAATAATTTGAACCATTGCTTGAGTTAACTCATAGTTGTCAATAGGGAATTGGTCTGTATCCCAACCGTTTTGGTAGTCACCACGGTTAGCATCAATAGAACCTAACATGTCATTATCAACAGCTACTGCAAGTTCGTGTTCGAAAGTGTGACCAGCTAAAGTAGCGTGGTTAACTTCGATATTTACTTTAAAGTCTTTGTCTAAGTTGTTAGCTTTTAAGAAACCTACTACTGTCTCAGTGTCAACATCATATTGGTGTTTTGTAGGCTCCATTGGTTTAGGCTCAATTAGGAAAGTTCCTGTGAAACCTTTAGCACGAGCATAGTCACGAGCTAAAGTAAGAATTTGAGCAAGGTGAGCTTTTTCACGTTTTTGGTCAGTGTTTAATAAAGACATATAACCTTCACGACCTCCCCAGAACACATAGTTTTGACCACCTAAAGCGATAGTAGCGTCAATAGCGTTTTTGATTTGAGTAGCAGCACGAGCAACAACATCAAATTCAGGATTTGTAGCTGCACCATTCATATAACGATAGTGTCCAAACACGTTTGCAGTTCCCCACAATAGTTTAAGACCTGTTTCTTTTTGTTTTTGGTCAAGGTATGCAACGATTTCTGCAAGGTTAGCTTCATATTCTTCGATAGAGTCACCTTCAGAAATAAGGTCAGTGTCGTGGAAACAGTAATATTCGATACCTACTTTTTGCATAAATTCAAAACCTGCATCTACTTTTTGCTTAGCGATTTCCATAGGTGTAGCAGCGTCATTCCAAGGGAATACTTTTGTACCACCACCAAATTGGTCGCTACCTTCAGCACATAGTGTGTGCCACCAAGCCATAGAGAATTTGAACCAATCTTTCATTTTTTTGCCTTTTACAACCTTTTCTGGGTCATAATAGCGAAATGCCATAGGATTTTTACTCTCTTTACCTTCAAATTGAATCTTGCCGATTCCTTCAAAAAACTCTTTAGTTGCCATATCTTTAATTTGTTTAAATTATATTGTTTAAATTATATTGTTTAAATTATTGTTTATTTTTTTATACCCATTGATTTGTTTAAACGACGTTTCCAGTGTTCGTAAGCATCTTTATATTGAGACTCTTGAGACAAGTTTGGCTCAATAACCTCAAGTTTGTCTAATGATGCAAACGCCTCGGTGTTGTTTTTGTATATTCCAGCACCTAAACCTGCACCTTTTGCAGCACCTACAGAGCCGTCTGTGTCATAAAGCTCAATTGTTGCTCCTGTAACGCCTGCTAGAGTGTTACGGAAGATAGAACTTAAGAACATGTTTGCATGACCAGCGTGAATTTTAGAAACGTTCATTCCCATTTCTTCCATGATGTCTATACCATATTTAAATGAGAACACGATACCTTCTTGTGCAGCACGTATAATGTGAGATTTGTTGTGTCTATTAAATTCTAGACCTCTAATGCTCGATTTTATTTCTTTGTTACATAACATTCTTTCAGCACCATTACCGAAAGGAAGCACACTAACTCCCTCACTGCCAATTGGCACTTTTGAAGCTAATAGATTCATTTCTTCATAAGAAATACCCTCTGGCGCTATAGTTCTTTTCACCCATGAATTAAGGATACCTGTACCATTTACGCATAACAACACCCCTAGTCGAGTTTGTTCGGCTGTATGGTTAACGTGAGCAAATGTGTTTACTCTACTTTGAGGGTCATAATTGACTTCACCGTTAACACCATATACTACACCCGATGTACCAGCTGTTGCAGCGATTTCTCCAGGATTAAAGACGTTAAGTGAAAGTGCATTATTAGGTTGGTCACCTGCTCTATATGTAACTGGTATGCCTTCTGCAAGCCCTAGCTCCTCAGCAGCAGCTTTAGTAACTCTGCCTTGTTCTGAGAAAGTGTCTTTTATAGGTGCAAGAAGCGAAGAGTCTATACCGTAAAAGTTTAAAAGTTCTTGAGAAACTGCTCCAGATTTGAAATCCCAGAACATCCCTTCAGAAAGTCCTGAAACAGTAGTACAAACCTCACCTGTTAACTTCATAGCGATGTAATCACCAGGTAGCATAATGTATGCGATTTGTTCGTATAATTCTGGTTCGTTGTCTTTTACCCACGCTAATTTAGATGCAGTGAAATTGCCTGGTGAATTAAGCAAATGAGACAGACAGAAGTCTTCACCTAACTCTTTAAAGGCTTTTTCTCCATAACCTACAGCTCTACTGTCACACCATATAATAGAAGGACGAAGAACTTCTTGGTTTTTGTCAACACACACCAATCCGTGCATTTGATAAGAGATACCTATAGCCTGAATTTCTTTAGGAGCGATACGACTTTCTTCAAATATTGCGTTAGTAGCTAATTTTAAGTTTTCCCACCAGCTGATAGGGTTTTGTTCAGCCCATCCAGAGTTTACTGTAATCATAGAAGCTTCTGTTTTTGGGAAGAATGCGCTTGAAACGCATTTGCCACTTGCGGCATCTACTAAGCTTGCCTTTACAGACGAGCTGCCTATGTCATATCCTAATAAATACATCCTAAATATTTTAAAATTACTTAAATAAACGATTTCTCTTTTGTGGAAGACATAAAATCAAATAGAAATAACTAATCTTGAAATTTTAGCTTTTAAGTTCACTAAACTAGTTAATGTCAAGTTAGCACGAAATTTACACTTGAAAAGTGACTATTAACACTTTTGTACAATTTCTTGATTTTACAGCTACAAATATATGATTTATTTTTATGAAATCAAAAAAATGTAAGCAAAAAATTGAAAAATAATTACTGATAGTAAATATATGATAGTAAAATCAATAGATTTATGACTTGTAAATCATATAATAAGCAATATTTGCAAACTATAAAAAATAAGAAACTGTTTTTCTGATAAATAACAACTTTATATTATTAAATTTTGGTATAAAATCATGATTCTAATACTTTCATTAACTCACTGTGCGTTTGGGAATAAATACAGTGAAAAACATCATTTATTAAGGGGGGCTATATAATCAAAAAACCTAACATACCTTAAATTAAGGTAAGCTAGGTTTTTTGATTATATGTAATCCTGTCAGTTGACTAGAAAGCAACTACGATACGGGCTTGAAGCATATTAATTTTAGTGTCCATTGGTAGTCGAACATTACTTATCTTATTGTAAGTGTAGCTAGCAAGACATTGAACATGCTCGTTGATAGTGTAGTTAATACCTAAAGTGTATGAATTTAAGCAACCACCAGCGATTGAAGTAGAGCTACCTGCAAAATCTGATACTTCACCACCTGTATAGAAAGTGTCAAGTCCAATAAAGTAATAATCACTATCAGCAATGTCGTTAAGGTTTGTGCGGTTATAACGTGCAACAATCTCTAAGTCACCTTTGCCAGTGTTGCCTTTAATTACAGCGTTGTTGTTATCATATTTATATCTATCACCACGAATTAAGAAACCTGCCTCAACATAACCTCCTGAGAATTTAGAAGATTGAAGTGGGTACCATGACTGCCAGCTTTCTAGTGTAGATGCACTCCAAAGACCACCTAATTGGTTTTCGAATAATCTTTGATCATCACGATCTTTTCCGATAATCTGATACATATACTCTCCACGAACGAAGAAACGATCTTTTCTGTATAACGCCTCAACACTTAACAAAGTTTCGTTATCAACCCAGTCAATCTCATCATTTAGGTATTGTGTAGTTTTGTCAACGTTTGTTTCAAGTGCAGAGCTAACAGTAATAGTATTCTCCATTACTCCATCTACGTATTCTCCTGTGTTATATTTAGCATAACGTGCACTAACACCTAAGTGTAAAGTAGATGATTTGTCGTTTATTGGTTTAAACAACCAACGTCCACTGATGCTTCCACCTTGGAAACCAAAATCTTGATTGTTATATTGATTTTCAGCAGCTAAACCTTGATTCAAAAACCATTTATCATTAACGAATTTATAAGAAATTCCTAAAGCACGGCTAGGAGCAAAAGTGTTTGCAGATGAAGCACGTGAAATGAAGTGATAAGAGTAAGAGCTAGTATTTAAACTCATGCCAGCAGCCTCACAATAGTAACCTAACTTTATAGAATGGTCACCATTAGTATACTTAACAAAGATATTTTTTTGGCTTACAGCACCACTAGAGAAGTCAACCTCAGCAAACATGTACCAATTCTCACCATAAGAAAGAGAAGTATTAATACGAGCGTCTGTAAGTTTGTAACCAGAACTCATAGGAGTATATTCTGTGCCATAGTAAGCTGCATCTACACCTATACGTCCTCCTGCCGTGAACTCTATATCATTGTTTTGAACAGAAATCAAAGGTTTAACATCTAACCCTTCTTTGTTGTTTTGAGCCTCTGCATTCATAGTCAACATACTACATGCTAATAGAGGTAATATTAAATATTTTTTCATTTTGTTTTTCATTTTCTTGTTATACACTAATTTATTAATTACTAGTGTATGATAAAAATCATCATTTTAACTTTGATCTACTTATGGACGGAAACTCAAGATTAATAACCTAGGCTGTCTAACAAACTTTTAGAATCAGGAACTGTAGTTGGAGCACCAGCTTCTCTTACTCCTGCGTCAATTAAATATTGAAGAGTAACCTCAGCACGATTTGTAAATAGTCCATCAAAGTATGGAGCTTCGTAAACTGTACCTCCTGTAACGCCATCATACCATTCACCAAAGTATTGTTTCATTTGGTCTAGTGTGTCGAAAGAATAAGGGTGATTTAATAAACCAGCTTTTTTAATTAAGTATGCTTGCCATGGTGCATTTAGCTCAGAATAATTGTTTGGTTCTCCTGCGATAGATGGCCCTATGATGTGTGCATTGTATTGAACAGCTAGGTTGATATAAGAAGCAAAACCTAAAGCAGTTTGAATGTCATCTGTACTTTCCCATAACAATAGACACATAGGAACTTGACCTTTAAAGTTTTGGTCTACACGCACTAAGCTACTAAATGAGAATGTTTGAAGAATGACTTTACCGTTTGCATTACCAACATTAACTTTATTGTCAACATAGTTAGCTATGCCATCTGCTGGAGACTCGATAATATTCATGTCATATTTAGCAAGTTCGTCGTAAACTCTCTCTTCAAAGTCACCTGGACACAGCCAAGGTGCTTTAAATTCAAGATATAACCCTGGAACGTTACCACTCCATACATCATCATCTTCATATTCGAAATAGTACTCAACAACATCTGCTTCACCTGACAAACTAGACACTGTTTCGCCAGTTTTAATGCCAAGAATTTCCCATACACGGTCGCCATTCTCATCACGTTTAAGACGTTTTCCTTTTGAATACATAATCATGTCTTGAAGTGTAGAAATGTATTGTCTTTCTGAAGAGAACGCATCACGTGCTTGTTCTGGATTAGCATCGTTAAACCAAGTTCCTGCATCTAGAGCTAAAAGTTCAGAGTAAGTATAGAAACTTGCATAATAAGGAATGAATGAAGCCTTGTCAGCCACAACTTTTTCATTAGCTTCACTTTCTGAGTAACCTAAATCCATATAATATTGTGCACGAGTTGAAGGAACGTACTCACCATAAATCACCTCAATATCTGTCGTACGAGATAAATCATCATCATGAAGAGAAAGAAGTACACCATCTTTCGAAACTTGTAAATCAGCTTCAAGATAATCTGCACCAATCTCTCTGGCCCAACGGTAAGCTGCCTCAGTTTCTTCTGGTACCCAAAAGGTAGAACCACGGTGAGCAGCTACGGCAAATGCTGGAATATAATCACGCACAACTGCCATCTCTTCTGAAATTACATCAACACTAACCTCTAGTGCATCAACAGCAGAATCATTAGCAATTTTCATATCGCTACATGCTGTAATAGCCAAAGCTAAGACTCCTAAATAGATGAATTTTTTAAACATAAATTTTTGTTATTATTATTAATTATTTGATTTTTCTATACCGTTTTATTTGGTAGTATTTTTAATTCTTACAGCGGCAAAGGTATTAAGCGCACGTTAAGAGAAAGTACTCGAATTGTTAATAAATCATTAATAATTTTATGTGACACAAAAAATAAACACAACATAAACCAACGAACCACCACATACAAATCACTCATTTACAAGATGTAAACATTTATAAAAAACACACTAATTATTAATAATTATAAATTAATAATTAGTGTGTTCAAAACAAGCCAAAACCAGCTATTAGAAACACCCTTGTTTCCTTTAAGACATTCTTATAGTTTTTATAAAAAATCAGAAATTATGATGAATTTGTAATTATATTTTATAATTTTGTAGTCATTACAAACATATAGGGTTTCTTAAAACATAAAGTATCACTAATTAACAATCAATTTAGAGTCACCCTGACAAAACTTAAAAACATGAACTCAATTAAACAATTTTGCCCTCTAGCACTTGTGACACTTATGCCTACAGGCGCAGCATTAGCCGCAACAGCAGACAGTGCGACAAGCGAGAATAACGAAAAACCTAACATAATTTTCATCATAACTGACGACCAAGGAAAGGGAGATTTAGGCTGTACAGGAAACCCGTACATCAAAACTCCAAACATTGACAAATTCTATACTGATGCGGTACGTTTAGACAACTATCATGTCTCAACAACCTCTGCACCAACACGTTCATCTATAATGACTGGTAGACATTGTAACCGTGTTAACGTTTTTCACACAATACAAGGC
>JAWXTO010000019.1:656-5349 GCA_044433545.1 Rikenellaceae bacterium | reverse complement strand
GAAGTTCTTTTACCTCAAATTTTAGAGCAAAACGGCTATACAAATGCTATGTACGGCAAATGGCACTTAGGTGACAACTATCCAAACCGTCCAGAAGATAGAGGTTTCCATGAAGTTGTATGTCACGGAGGTGGCGGTGTGAGCCAAGGCCCAGACTACTGGCATAACGACTATTTTGACGACACATATATGCACAATGGCGAGCCTCAAAAATATGAAGGGTACTGTACTGACGTATTTTTCTCTGAAGCAATGAATTTCATTGAAGAAAACAAAGACAAACCTTTCTTCTGTTATATCTCAACAAATGCTCCACATGGTCCTTTTAACCTTACTGAAGAATATTATAATGTTTATGAATCAACAGAGATTAATGGCAAACCTATAGATGAAAGATTGCGCCGTTTTTATGGTATGATTACTAACATTGACGATAACTTCAAGAAATTAGAAGACAAACTTAACGAATTAGGCATTGCGGACAACACAATTTTGATTTTCACAACTGACAATGGCACAACAGCTGGAGCACACATCCACAACGCAGGTATGACAGGAGCTAAAGCTAGCCACTTTGAAGGCGGACACCGTGTTCCTTTTTTCATTCGTTGGAAAGATGGCAAAATTGATGGAGGCAAAGACCTTAACCAACTAGTAGCACACTATGACTTGTTACCGACTTTTGTGGATTTATTAGGTTTAGATTACACTCCTGTGAAGCCTCTTGATGGGAAAAGTCTAAAGCCTCTATTGACAGAAGAAAATCCTGAATGGGAAAACCGTATTTTATACATGGACACTCAACGTGAAGAAAATCTTATCAAATATAAGAAATATGCTGTTATGGATGAGAAATGGCGTTTACTTGATGGCACTGCTCTATATAATGTAGATGAAGATTTAGCTCAAAAGAACAACGTTATTGAACAATATCCTGAGGTTGCAGCTAGACTACAAGAGGGTTATGAGCGTTGGTGGGATTCTTTCCTTGCTGAAAAAGCTGACGAAAGCTATGGCTATATCCAAGTTGGTTCACCAAAAGAAAATCCAGCAAGAATTTCTTCTCATGATCTACACACTGGTCAATATATGGCAGTTTGGGATCAAGAAAATGTAGCTTCAGGGAATCCAGGACACGGATTCTGGAAAATAGCATTCCTTGAAGATGCAGAATACAGCATCACATTGTGTCGTTTCCCTCGTGAGAGCGGTCTTGCAATTAATGCAACATTTGAAGCTGAACCTAAACGACTAGAGTTAGCTAAAACTATGCCTGCAAGCACTAAAGACAACTTTGTGAAAGCTCAAATGTATGTCGCTGGCAACTTCAAAACTGGAGAAATTGCCGCTGACGACAAAGAAATCACTTTCACATGTAAAGTTCCTGCTGGCAAATATGACTTTAAAGCAGAATTAATCGACAGTGAAGGAGTTATCCACCCTGCATACTATGTTTATATCGAGAAATTATAGTACAATTTAATTATCTATATAAGAAGGTTGCCTAGAATGAGCGTTCTATACAGCCTTCTTTTCATAAAATAGTGTCCCACCTTAAAATTTATTTGTAAAAACTTAGTTTTATAACTAAAAATCACTATCTTGCAAAATTGCAACTACTAAACAAATCATAAAATGAAGAAATTATTAATCTTATCACTTTTTGTCTTGATTGGAGGCATAAGCTGTAACACACAAGAAAAAGAGGTTGTTTGTGAGGAACATACACTCACTGGTCGACAATTTCCTAACGAAATTTTAAGCACATATCCATCACTTAGCATGGTGAACGACAATTTAATGATTACATCAAGTCGAACATCACCTGTCTTTAGCCTGTACGAAATAGGCAAAGATTCACTAGAGTTAATTTCAACTTATGGCACTGTGGGGCACGCAGGAAACGAATACATTTTCATTAGAAGCGTAGTTAGTTTTGGTGACACTATAGTCATTCACGATGGCACCAGACAAGGTTCAAAAATCTTTACACTTTTGTACAACTCAGAAAACCAACAATTTGAAGAGTTGTCAATAGAAAAGCCAATACCTTCACCAGATTCACGACTTGGGGGTGAGAACAGAATCCGCAAATTAGAAAATGGAGAATATGTAGGCATGTCAATTTGTGCTAGCGACAAAATTTTTGGTCTTTATGATAAAGATTTAAACTTCAAACGTCATTTTGGAGAATTTAAATTCATCGAAGGAGCTAACGACATAAATATCGTAAACTATATGCAAGGGGCGTTTGGCTCAAACAAAAACAATGTGGTATTAGCACTTGGCAGACTTCCTTACATTGTCATGTATGCCGTCGAAGGTGACAGTATAGTGAAAAAGTGGGATGACGAGGTTGTACCTATGGTAGTAAAAGTGGATGGCGTAGACATTAAATTTGACAAAGAAAGGTCAATTGGATTTTTCACTCAAGTGGGCATGAGTGACGACTATATATTTGCCTTATATTATGACAAATCCCTATTTGAAAGCTATGAAACCCCTATTAGTGCATCTAACATAGTATATGTTTATAATTATGACGGACAAAGAGTCGCTAAATTAACATTAACAGAAGCAATTTTCGGGTCAATTTGCCCTAGTCGTGATGGCACAAAACTATATTCTACAGATGCTGAGACAAGTTGCATTGTAGAGTATGATTTAAGTGATTTAGAATTTATGAAAAATAGGAAATAGGCTACTCAATCTAGCACAGAGAGTGACTAACAAGGATGAGTTTAAGAGCCTTCACGAAGCCCCAAAAAACGCCTTGTTAGTCACTCTCTACTTAATCTAATATGAGAAATCTAACTGTTAGATTCGCAGTAACCTTCACTGGCTGAAACTCTGTTATACTAAGCTCAGAGAATAGCTCCTCGTTAGAGTCTTTAGCCACCGAATTAGCTCTTGCATAAACCACAGGGCTGTTAAAATAGCTATTAGAATCAACAATCAGAATCGCTTTACCTAGCTCTAGTCCTATCGAAGACACAAGAGCATCCGCCTGCATCATAGCATCCTGTAAAGCCATCTTTTTAGCTTCTAAAACTACTGATTTTGCATTTTTAATCCCCGTATATTTCACTGTCACATTCGTAATGCCTTGACCATTCAACACAGCAATGACCTCATTAACTTGACTGTATCCATCTAAAACTAAAGAAAACATCTTCACAGATAACATATTGTTACGCTTTGTGTTAGACGTTGAATAATCAACGATTTTCAATGATTGTTGTGTGTCAATATCTAGTTCTTTTAACACAGATATCATCTTTTTTTCTTGTTTTAGAATATCACTCTTGGATGCCGAAGAATTATCATCAAGACGTATGCTCAAAACTATAGAATCTGGCAACACTTCAACCACATGATTACCCTTAACCTCAATATAGTCTCTTTCAGAAGACTCTTGAGCACTTAATGACAATTGAAGAAACATCCCCAATAGCAACAAAAACATTAACCTCTTCATAATTTTGATTTTTTTAGTTATTCAAAGTCCCCTTAACTATTTTGTATTCTCAAAAAGGTCTAATTGCCCTTTTTCAGCTTGTTTATATATCATCGAAAGCTCTGCCAACAAAGGAGAAATAAGCTCTAAAGCATCATTTATATATTTTTTGTCCTCTCCTTTAAGTCTCATCAACACAACAGAATATAAAACCTTGAAACACGCCTCAATATCAGAAATATCTTTAGTATGAAACTGCTCTTTTATCTTCGGAAGTTCCTCTTTTACAGCCTCATACTTCAATTTATATGATTTTGAAGCTTCAATATCATTTTTAAGCAATAAAAGATGTAAATCATTAAGATCGGCGATTAGATGTAAAGAGTGGTCAATGTGCCCTACCTCAGTTTTCCCCTCTGTTTTCAAGATGTTTACGATGTCAATATACCAAAAGAAAACAGTCTGTTTTTGGTCTTCGTCCAACTCTTTTTGAGGCTCTACGAGTGAGGCATAAATTCGTCCTGCATCAAAATTTAAAGCTCTCAACAAATCTTCTAACTGCCAGATATACAATATATATTCTGCTATATTTTCGGTTCTTTTTTGTTTTGCAATTAACATTTATTTATGTATTATATTATTTATTCGTCTTACTCGTCTGTATAATCGAAATCATTATCATCATCAAAGAAATCGTCCATTAACATGTCAATATCACGACGTTCTTTTTTTGTTGGTCGACCTGTGCCTCGATCACGTTGAAGATGGAATGTTATGTTTTGTGTCAACTTGTCTAGTTCGCTCTGTGGAGTGATATTTTCCATGTAAGTAGGCACATCCTTAGCCCCTACTCTACTCTTAATCATAAAGATAGCTTTAAACGAAAAAATCACAGGCATACGTTTCACAGACACCACATCCCCGACTTTCACCTCACGGCTTGGCTTCACAAGCGTATCATTTATAAGAATCTTATTGTTCTTACAAGCATCCGCAGCTAAGGCTCTAGTTTTAAACAACCTCACAGACCATAACCACTTATCTATTCTAATTGTTTTTGCTTCTTTTTCCATCTTACTTCTTGTTGTAGCTATTCATAGTGCGTTCTATACCTGCTAAAGCGAAAGATTTCACTGCTTCACCCGCAACTTTCAGGCGTTCAGGCATTGCAGCTTTTTCTTCGTCTGTCCACTCTCCAAGCACATAGTCAATTTGGAAGCCTTTTGGGAAATCTCC
>JAWXTO010000019.1:0-646 GCA_044433545.1 Rikenellaceae bacterium | reverse complement strand
CACCAATTCCGAACCTTATTCTCGCATAAGAATTATGCCCTAATATTTCATTTATGTTTTTTAGACCATTGTGACCACCGTCACTACCCTTTGTTCTAATTCGTATCGAGCCATAAGGTATTGCAATATCGTCTACTAACACTAAAACGTTAGAAATTTCAATTCCTTGCTTCTGCATCCAATAATTTAGTGCTTTCCCACTCAAATTCATATAAGTAGACGGTTTAAGTAAAACTAAAATTTTGTTTTTTACTTTTACTTCACACACATCACCATATCTTTCTGTTTTAAAGCTCACACCTGCATCTTGAGCAATGTAGTCAACAATTTTAAAACCTATGTTATGTCTTGTATTTGTATATTCAGAGCCAATATTGCCTAAACCAACGATTAAATACTTCATTTTGAATAATGATAATGAAACTTTTACTATTATTTTTTGTGAAAATAATATTTTTTATTTAAAAATGCAACTTAAAGTAAAAAAGGTGAGCAAAGAAATCTTAGCCCACCTTTTAGAAATATAGATTGATATATTAAAATCTATTTTTTTGCAGCAGCAGCGGCAGCAGCAGCACCACGAGCAGCACGAGTCATCTTAACAGCACAGATTGCAGTAGTTGCAGGAGTGTTGATTTCAAGACCT
>JAWXTO010000018.1:0-20014 GCA_044433545.1 Rikenellaceae bacterium | reverse complement strand
TACAATTATTGTCAAGACTGAAGCGGCTCAAAATCTACTAGATTTGACAAAAAACAGGTTTGCAATTATTGGTGATAGTGGCATACGATACACCTACAACAATGGAAACATCGCTGCCGACCCATTATTAGCCTCTACCAATTTCCTTAATGCCCTAGACAAAATGCCATCACTAAAAGAGCGTTACGAAAAAGACAACGAAAAGCAACTTGCCGATATTCCAATCCTACAAGAGGTAATTAGCAGCACTTGGCGAAAAGAGGATGAACTGAAAGAGGTTAAAAATGAACTTGCCGCTCTTGATCGCAAAATTCAGCTATCTCTAAAACCGATAGGAAGCGGCGAAGATAATGTTGAAACTGTCGCAGCGAAAACGGTAGATATTGTAGATGCAGATGCGATAGATATTACAGATAGAAATGATAATCAAAGCATAACAACATCTAATAATATTCATATACCTATCGCTCCACAAGAGCCATCCGCTCACAGGATAACCGACAACTACAACGAACCACCCACTACCATTGCTGCTACTAGTGGTGCTACTAAGGCATATAAACTTTAGATTATTATTGACAAAAAGAGCTGTAAATCTTCGGACTTACAGCTCTTTTTGTCAACTTGTCATTAATGCTATGACAATGCTAGTTCAATACCAACATCTTCAATTTTTAGCTTAGCCTCTACATTAAGAGCCTTAAAAACTTTGATTATGGTAGCAATCGTAAGATTTTTTCCATTTTCGATACGAGATACCTGTGCCTTTTGCACACCTATCAACTTGCCTAAATCTTCTTGTGTCAATTTTTTAGACTCTCTAATCTCTTTGATCTTTTGACCTACTAGCCAAAGCTCAATACTCATATCATATTCAGCTCTCTCTTTGCTTCCTTTTTTACCAAAGGTGTCATCCATTACCTCACTGAAAGGTATAAATTCTCTATTGTCTTTCATAATACGTACTATTTTAAGAAGTATGATTTCATTATATTTAAAGCTTTGTCAATCTCTTTCTGAGGGACTTTGCTTACTTTCTTTATAAAGCCATGCGTTGCGATAACAAGGGTATTACTCCCATTCTGCTTATCCCAAAACGCCAGCATTCTATATTGTTTGCCTGCATACCTAGTTCTAAACTCCCATATATCTCCAGTAAGTTTCTTTAGCAAAACAGGATCCAAACATAGCGATGCTTTATACATATTTTCTTTAATCTTGCGGCTACTCTTTTCATCCATTCGATTTAGAAAATCATGGGCATCTCTGTGTAAAACTATCTCAAATTTTGGTTTTAGCTCCATCTCTTTTATGTTATTACGTTACAAAGGTATAAAAAGTTTCTGTATATAGAAACTTCTACATGAAAAATCTTCACCCTATCTCTCGACAGTATGAAGGCATGTCTAATTTAAATTAATGATGCTTATGGTTTAAATAGGTTATATATCTTTGCGTTATCTGTAAGAACAGTGGTCTCTTGTTCTATCTGGCTAATTGCCTTCTCTAATCTAATTTTATATTTTTTGGTTTTAAAATTTACAATATCAGATGCCAAAAAATGTAGTCTATCATCTTTGATATATCCTTTTAGTTGATTTTTGTTATAGGCATTTAATATCTCGCCTCTTGAAAGATTTAGAATCTCTGCAATCTCCTCAAATAGATAGTGTTTATCAGAAGATTTTTCTACATCTATAATAAAACTTAAAAACTCTTCAACAACTAAAGCCTTGCTAAAACTGTTCACCAATTTTATAAAATCGGATTTACTTACTATTACAATCTTCATAGTTCAAATATTTATTCTTGTTCGTGTTCATTATTCTTTGCATACTCTATAATATCTTCTATTCTGAAATACTTCTTATTATGACGAAGAAATGATTTAATCTTCTTCTCTGTGCATGCCCTCTCTAAGGTTCTCTCTGATATGCCTAGAGCACGAGATGTTTCAAGTTTATTGAGACCTCTCTTTATTTGAGATGCAATATCTTTTTGTTGGTTTAGATATAACCTACTCTCTATAATATCAAGTCGCTCTAGTATCTTTCGTATGCGTAGGTCAAAATACTCCTTATCTACATTCATAAGCCCATCTATTTTAAATTTACAATATACATTCCATTGCTATCCTTAGCTATAATATTACTAGATAGCATAGAGCTGATCTTCAGTTTTGCACTTCTATCTTTGATATTCTTTATCGTCTGTATCTTCTCGCTTAGGTCGTTGTAACTCAAACAATCACACTTGTAAAATAGCTCCTTTGCTAAAGTCACAGACTCCTCATGTTTCTCTAAATCCTTATCCTCTCTGCTTCTCTCTCCAACGTAGCAGTGCATACCCTCTCTTTTACCCCAAGAGAAAAGCATTGTCGGTACATCTATCGGATTACCATCTCTAACTTTTAGAGCCTTTATGGTGGATATTTCTGGATTTTTATCTCTATCAACGGAGATGATCGCTGCCGATTTTCTCTGTAACTCTGATCCTAGATGACCTCTTAGTTTTCCCCCGTTGGGGACTAAGTGAAGTACGCAGACTATACATGTATTGTAAATTCCTGCTAAACGATGTAATTCCTCGACAACTGCAATACTTTCGCTCTCATCGTTAGCACCTCTAACAAGATCTGCAATACCATCAATCACTACTAAGTGTATTCCACCATAACAGTGGTAAAAACTATCCATACTCTCGATAATGGCTTGTAACCTTACTTTTCTAGCCATTCCAACTAGCGAGTATATTTTAAATGTATCGGGCTGAGTAGTTAGCATTGACCTACGTATTAGATTCTTACTATTCTTATACAACTGAGACTCTGATTGCTCTGTATCATATAGTAAGATTGCTCTATTATCACTATTTGCTTTTATATCAATACCGAGTGTGTCTATTGCAAGTCTATCTATATTTAGTGCACCTGATAAAAGTGCACCAGAGAAATTACTCTTTCCGCTGCCTTCTCCTCCTGTAATACACAAAAGATTACCCTCTGCTCCTAATGGAATGTTTTTAACAGAGATTATTGTCTGAGACTCTTGCGGTGGTGTTTTAAAGTTCATTTCACACGATTTTAGAATTGATATAGTATTACTGTATATTGATTTTAGTAGTTCAACGAATAGGTTTTTAAACTCCTTAGCTGAGTAGCCTAACCTAAAGTAGTCAGAGATATCTTTAGCCTCTTTTGTTCCTGGCAATGGTAGCAACATCCGTTTTACATTAAACTCTGATAGCTGTTGCTGATGTTCGTGTGAACTCTTTAACCCAGTTGAGTCCATATCGTAAAGCAACACGATATGTTTAAACATAAATGTCAGCTTCTTTATAGCATCCTTTAGCAGGATTGATGTCTCACTATTGAAACATATAGCATTAAACCCATGTGCAGCGAGTGATAATACATCTTTCTCTCCTCCTGTAATATAGAGAACATCTCCCTTTGATGATATCTGATCAAGTCCAAAGCAGTAGTTATCATCCTCCTTTCGTCCAAATAAGAATCTTACTTTAGAGTGAGGTTTGTAAATCTTTATATAACCTCTGTTGATATATCCATATATTGGTTCGCTAGGGCTACTATGCACTGTGTATTGCCCTCCACCTCTCTTTTCGCCAATGTAGCTACTTATAGCAACAACATTATATCGCTCTAATGTCTTATGATCTATTCCATAGTTTAACCAATAACTAAGCTCCTCATTTGAGAAAGGACGCTCTGTATATTTAAACTCCTTGGGTTTAGGCTCTGACTTTGGCTCTTTATTTATCACAGTTTTAATAGGTTTATTATATACTTTTGGCTTGCTGGTAATATTTGGGGTAGGATATGTATAATTTAAACACCCAAGATTAAGGTCTCTATCTATGATTTTTACAATTTCAACAAAATTTTTATTAGAGTCCAAACCATTTAACAGAGCTACAAGAGCAAAGCAATCTCCACAATAGTTGCTATTACCATAATCTTTCATTCGATATACATCATGCTTTCTGTCATAGAATATGTTAAATGAGTCATTGGTGTCATTGTAAAAAGGATTAAAGAAGTTTCGACCTAGTTTCCAATCTTTTTTTGGTATATAATACCTAAAAACATCCAGCCCTTTACTTGTCCTAGAGAGTATCGCTTCTCTTGTATCCATAATATCTGTGTTTGTTAATCAATTTCTGAAGGTTACTCTGAGATGTCTTTAAAATCCTCCCTCTTACAGCCTTTTTAATATCTCCCAATACAAAAAACAGATTAGCTCCATCTTTATAGTGTGGAATATCGCCATCTTTAACTCTTCTTTGTAATGTTCTTAGACTTATCTTAAGAAAGTTAGTTACATCGTGTGAGTCCACAATAATTTGATCCTCCTCGTCTCTATATTTCTCTAGCTGAACTGTAACATAGTCTATATTACATCTATCTTTCTTATCAACTCAGCATAGGCAAGGTCTTTCATTGTAATTATATCACTTCTCTCTTTCATACATATTTGCTTTTGTTTTACAAAGATGCAGCATTGAAAAAAAAGAAACTGCCAACTATACACATATTGGCAGTTTCTTTTAGATTTTAAAATATTAATAGCTTGATTATCTGTATGAAATATTTATAATTTCTCTTAAATTGTGCAAAATCTTGGTCATAAATATACAATTACCTTCACCTCGCTCCTTAACTCGACCAAAAGTATGCGATGTATTTTTAAGCTCGATGTTAAAGATAGACTCAAACAATCTGACTGTATCAGCTATTGTAGCAGTACCAAAACAGTTGAAGTGAAATAGAGCATAAATAAGCTCTACAAGATCTGTTTGGCTAGCACACCATTTGATTACAGAAGCCTTATTATTTGTCTTTTGGGTCAAATTATTGTTAGTTAGTTCTAACTTAATTAGTTCCATCTCTCCCTCTATTAGATTGATTGCAGAGTGAGCTATCAATGTCGCATTTGCATTTTTTTTCCGATAAGATCCTAATTTCGGTTGCTATGCTTAACAATTTTCGAAAGATTAGAATCTTATTCTCCTGTTTAGATGTAAATAAATAGAGCTCATTTTTAAATTGATTAACGATAGAGATAGACTCTTTTTTTGTTAATTGTTTACAATTTTCATCCATGATAAAATCGTACAGTTTTGTTTTTTCAAACTTGTTCATTTTTATAAAATTTTAGTTTAAAAAAAACAGTAGCCAACTTGACTACTGCGTTAATTGCAACTTAAAGCTATGAATAATATTTATACTGACACAATTAAAAATCCTTATCTATTGATATAGAACGCCAATAAAAATTCTCTGACTATTAAATTGTCAAAAATTCAATAAAATAAGCTGAGTTATCTACTAAAATGATAAAATAGTACATGCTTATATAAAAAAACTTTATTATAGGATGTATGAATAGGATATGGAGAGCTTAATAATCCTACTTTTTTAGCCTTATTTTTAGCCTAAAGGAGGAAAAGATAATAACACCTTTCACCTTCAGGCTCTGTAAGGCTAGGCTAATCGTTACACGCATGAAATAGACAACCTGACTTCTAGCCCAAAGGAGGAGGAGAGTTTAAATTCCTTTTCTCCTTTGGGCTTCTTAGGCTCTGCATTTATCAATTATGGGATGTATAGGTGCATAGTGCAGTATATGTATATATATACTGCACTATGCACCAACCCTTAAACGTTGATAATTAATTTATTGCAAAATTTGGTTTTGCATCATTTTTTGCATACCTTTGTCAAACAAGTAGGAATTTTAGCCTTAAAGTGGGTATTTTGATTTATCAGTCACTTAAAGGTAACCTATTGTAAATATGATGATGCAACTCGTTGAAGTTAAACGATATATAGACGTGGTTCTAAATCCGTCCATACCGCTAAAAAGCTTGATAATCAATCGATTATCAAGCTTTTGTGTTTTAAGTGCATTCCATTTGTGCTGCAAAATTTCAAATTTCTATATTGTTCCAAGAAATTTATAAATTTCAGACTCCCTAACAAAAAAAATACCCCTCCATAAAATGAATTTATGGAGGGGCTATTTAAAAAGCTATGAAATCAGCTTCTAGTAATTATTTTTAGCTGGCTCATAATATGATTGTGCGTGCAAGCAAGCTGGACACAATTCAGGAGCTTCAGTACCTGTATGAATGAAACCACAGTTACGACATTGCCAAGAAATTTCTTCACCTCTTGTGAAAACTGTACCACTTTCAACACGTGCAAGTAAAGCTCTATAACGTCTTTCGTGCTCAGTTTCAGCTTCCGCAATTCTACGCCACATTTCAGCAATAACTGGGAATCCTTCTGCATCTGCGATGTCTGCAAACATAGGGTAAAGAGTACTCCACTCTTCGTTTTCGCCGTCTGCTGCCTCTTTTAAATTATCTAAAGTAGAAGAAATAACACCTGCAGGGAAAGAAGCAGTAATTTCAACTACGCCACCTTCTAACGCTTTGAAAAAACGTTCAGCATGCTCTTTTTCTTGATCTGCTGTTTCTAAAAATATCGCTGCAATTTGTTCGTACCCTTCTTTTTTAGCTTTAGAAGCAAAGAATGTATAACGATTACGAGCTTGAGACTCACCAGCAAATGATTTTAATAGATTTTTTTCTGTTTCTGTTCCTATAATACTTTTCATAACCTTTAGATTTAAAATATATAATTAATTTTCTTAATACAAAGATGAGAATTTATTTTAAAAATACCTACTTTTTGTTATTGTTTTATTTAATATCGCTATATACAAAAACAATACTAAACAAAAATAAGTTAAGAAAAATCTAAATTTAAGTCTTTACACAATTTTAAAACTTCAGGATTTATGGCTGCTAAATATTTTAATTTTTCATCATCATTAACAGGCATAATTTGTTTTTGCTCTTCAGGTGGCATAACATTAATCTCAATATCTAAGCCTTTTATTCCAGATTTTTCAACAATTTCACTAAGGTAAAAATGTTTATCTAACAAAATCTCCTCTTTAACAATGTCATTAGCAACTTTAAGTGTAATTTTCCCATTTGAAATCTTAGAATTTTCAAAAATAGGAGCAATTCGAGGTCTTGTTTTAAACAAATCTTTTGCATAATCCTTCACACTAGACAAAACCTTATCTGCAAGCTCAGAAGTGTTAATGTCTATTGTTACAGACGCTTCTTTAGCTGTTGTTGTTGTTGCTACAGGCGCATTTACGCTCTTTGCAACATCTTTCAACGAAATGCCTAGCGAAGAACTCTTGCGGCTAACAGTAGCCTTTTTAGGCGTTATTTCAGTTTTTTTTTGCTGTAAATCAGACTGCGGTTCGCTTTTTTGAACAACTTGAGGGTTTGGCCTATAAGCTTGTTGTGCCCCCTGCACTTGAACTGTAGGTTGCACTTTAGGCTGTGGTTGAGGTTGGACTATGGGTTGTGATTGCGGAGCAGACACCTGTTGCGTTTGTTGAACTTGAGGAGCTCTTTGTGGCACAACTTGTGGTAGAGTGTAAACTGCATCTACAGAACCTGACGACAATTTTAAAGGAGACAAATTACACAACTTTAATATTGTCATTTCGCTATGTAGGCGTAACGACGACGCTTGTTTTGCCGAATATTCACTATTAGAAATTATTGATAATGCATCAAAGATAAAATTAACACTTAATTTTGAAGATTGCTCTTTAAAGCGTTCTGCAACAGAGCCAGTAACCTCTAAAAGAGAACTCGTCGCACCACTTTTTGCTACTAGTAAGTTTCTTAGGTGCATTGCCAACCCATTGATAAACGTCAGAGAGTCAAAACCTTTCTGTAACACGTTATCAAAAGTCAAAAGTGCATTTTCATAGTCGCCAGAAGCCACTTGTGCAACAAAATTAAAATATGTGTCATAGTCTAAGACATTTAAAGACTCAGCTGTTTTCTTAAAATCTAGCATATTGCCACTAAAAGACACGACTTTATCATACATAGACAGTGCATCACGCATACATCCGTCAGCTTTCTCTGCTATGATGTGCAAAGATTCTTCATCATACCCTACATCCTCTTTTTGGGAGATAAATTTCAAATATTCAACTAAATCTGCGCCTTTAATTCTCTTAAAATCATAAATCTGACACCTAGAAAGTATCGTAGGTATAAGTTTATGCTTTTCAGTTGTTGCCAATATAAAAATAGCGTGAGCAGGCGGCTCTTCTAGCGTCTTTAGGAAAGCATTAAATGCTGCCGTAGAGAGCATGTGTGCCTCATCTATGATATATATGCTGTATTTTCCAACTTGTGGAGGTATTCTAACTTGCTCAGTAAGTGAGCGTATATCATTTACTGAATTGTTTGACGCTGCGTCAAGTTCATGTATGTTAAATGAACGTGAATCATTAAATGAAATACATGATTCACACACACCACAAGGTTCTGCATCTCCTTTAGGGCTTAAACAGTTAATACTTTTGGCTAAAATACGTGCACATGTAGTCTTACCCACACCACGAGGACCACAAAATAGATATGCGTGGGCTAATTGGTTGTTAACAATTGCATTTTTCAGTGTAGACGTAATATGCAACTGCCCTACAACACTTTCAAATGTTATAGGGCGATATTTTCTTGCTGAAACAATAAATTTTTCCATATTACAACCTCCAACCAAACGTTAATAAAATATTGTGGTTCGAGAGTTTAGTCTCTGAAGTGCAGCTACTACTAAAAGATTGACCATACTCTGGTGAATAATAATCGTACATCAAAAATGGAGTTGCTTTCGTTTGTGTATTAATATAGGCAAGGTCTACAAAAAAGCTTCTAACTCTATAGCCTAAACCTCCACTTATGCTTTGAACAGCACCATAGTCATTGCCATCACTGTCCTTTAATGCACTTTCATAATATGAGTATCCCCCACGTAGCATAACTCCACCTGGCAAATTAACTTCGACACCTGCTCGAATATTATTTGTCGGTTTATATGTGTCTTTTATCTCATCAGTTACGTCTGTTAAATAAGAATTTGCTCCTATCTCTTTCATTTTTATCTGATTGTACCATATTCGCTCATAGTCAAGGCTTAAAATAGCAATATTCCCACAAGCATAAGAAACACCAGCATTTAATCGTGTAGGGGTTTTAACTTTATATTCACTATATACTAAAGGTGACACGGCATCATAAGTGCCTATTGAATTTCCTTCATAAAATTCACCTAAAACGTATGTTTGATATTCTTCTTGTACATAATAAATTTTGGGAGCTTGAATTGATGCACCAAATCTTAGCCCTGGCATAGGCTGCAAAGTCGCACCAAATATAAAATTAAATGCTACTGCATCTTTATATATGGTTTGGCTGTATAACATGTTATCCATGTCGCCCGAATTTGTATAAGAAGCATATTCAGAGTAATCATCATACAGTGTAGAGTGATATTCAGTATATCCCATAGTTGCACCGAGATATAACTTGTCATTTATGTTGAAACCTAATGCAAAATTAAAATCCTCAGAACTTTCCTCGACAAATCTAATAAGCTGAGGAGTAACAAGGTCTCCATCAATAAGTGAACCTACAACTTCACCATCGCCATTCACAAATGATGGAAAATAATCTGTTCCACTATTAAATATTAGTCCAACTTCATAAGCTCCTGACGCTCCATAGTTAGATAAACCTATATCATAATTTTTGACTAGAGCACTCGAATATCCTGTTGCTTGTGCAGAAAACATATCTAAAATTGAAGAATCTGTTTCTAAGCCATTTACAATAGATGTATATTTGCTGCTGTAATTTCTATTGTAACCCAAACCTACGGCTATATTTTTCAAAAGCCCCTTATTAGTTTCAACATTATAAACAAAACCTATGTTATTAAGCCCACCTGCTACCGTGTTGTCTTTTTGGGTTGACGAATAAACATTGTTTGTGTACGACTTGCTCTTTGTAGAGGTTATATTTATTGAAGGAGTCACAGAAAAAGCCCCATTTCCTTGATACATAGCCATACCTGCTGGGTTTATAGTTATTGAACTAACATCAGCACCTAATGAAGTAAATGCTCCCCCCATTGCTGCTGAACGTGAAGTAGAAACCCCTGTATTTTGTTGTGCTATGCTATAAAGTTCCCCTACAGACTGAGCCAGTACGCTGCTACAAAGTATAAATGACGATAGTAATAAAGTTAGTTTTCTCATTTTATTAATAATTAATTCAGGAGAACCCTATTTTCTCCCTAATTTTAATCTCTCAAAAGTTTTAGGGAGAAATTTAAACTCCCTTGGTGTGTCAAAAGCTATAATTATGCCAAATTAACAATTTTCCTGTTAAATATAACGACTTAATCGCATATATAACAGGAAAATTGAAAAGGTTTTATTTTACAGAATTATCTTCTACCCGCACTACTAGAGCTACTAGAACTACGTGAACTACTAGCTGCTGAACTGCTTCTAGCCGCACTTGAGCTTGCTGAACTTCTATAACTAGATGAACTTGTCGAACTTCTTGTTGAACTTGAGCTAGTACTTGTTCTTGTGTATGTTCTTGGCGTAGAGCTGCTGCTAGAAGTTGACGTTTTTGAAGAAGTGCTAGTCGATGTTCTATTCGTAGGAGTTCTTGTACCTTGTACTTTGTTGCTTGATGAACTACTTGAAGAATTGCCAGAGACTTTTACAGAACTTGGCGTTCTTGAATAAGTTTTTGTTGCACTTGCTGTTGTTTTAGTGTCACCTTTGCTGTCAAAATAACGTGAACTAGAACTCGAACTTCGTGTATTCGATGAACTGCTTGCTAGAGAGTTATCTCGTCGAGAACTTGCATATCTAGTTCCACTTGAAGATTGACTCTTTGTAGCATAATAACTTGAACCAGCTCTTGTTGGTTGACGATTTACAGGTCTGTACGCATAATTTGGTTTGTAAATTGGTCTGTTGTAAATTGGATAGTAACATCCAAAACTAAACCAAGGATCATAAAACCATGGATCGTAGAACCAAGGACTGTACGCAAACATTGGGCGATAATGCCATGGATTGTACCATGGATTATACCACGAACTATAATAACCCCATGAAGGATAGTAACCCCAACGATCCCATGTTCCATAAGACCATGATGGAGAAATGATATTAACAATTATAGCGCTATCACCTTCTTCTTCCTCATAGTAAGTCGTTTCGCCAGATCTTGTTGCCTCTTCACCATTTTCAGCAATCAAAACATTTGATTCTCCAAGAGCCGCCGCAAATGAGCCTGGCACATAATTATCAAGGTCTACATCTGTAATTTGATTAGAATATGTGTTTTCATTATTTATCACATAAACATTCTCGTTTGCAACTGTTCTGTTTCTTGCATACGCACTATTTCCATACAACTCATCACCCGATCTACCGCTAGCATAGTACGCAGAGGTGCAAGACGATGAAAAAATAGCAATTACTGCCACTAAAGCAGATAAAAATATTTTACTTTTCATAATTTTTTCCTTGTACTGTTTACACAGTTGGTTAAACAATTTATTTTATAACGTATAGCTCCTTCAGCATATTGTATATTTCTGAAAATTAACACATTACCATAAGTCATTGTATTGACGATAAATTAAGTCGCTATACGCTCTAAGCTAATATTACAAAGATATAATTTTATATTAATATAACATAATTTTGTCATAAAATATTTTAGCAATTTTTCTACATTCTAACGAACATTAACTAGCTTCCCATTTTTAATCATTTGATTAAGGTTTAGCTTTAATGTAAGAAGCTGTTGATTTGCAAAAACGTCAGGTGTTATATGAAATTTCATAGCAGCCTTTAAAGAGACAATACCCCACGATTTTTCATAATATAATTCAGTGAGATTGTATCTGTCAGACTGATAAAATTGATTTCCCCAATACAAATCATTTTCATATTGCTCATAGTACATAAGCTGAGAATCCCCAAAATAAAAGTCATTTTTCAAACCAGCACCTTTCCAATTTATGTCGAAGCCAAATTGCCATCCTAAATTGTTTGCCCACGGCTCCTCCTCAACAGATTCGTCAAATCTCTTGTGCTCTAGAGATGAATTAGTCCCAAAATTGATTCTAAAACGGTCTAAACATGGCATAAGAGACTGTAAATCTGTTCCTACATAGACATTATAAAATGCTCTTTCATATAAATATGAGTCAACCAACAAATCAGTGTTTTTAATGTGGTTTACAAGAGCATTCGCACCGAAAAAGAATAATTTATCACAGTAAGAAAATTCTGTAGAACCTGCAAACAAAAATTCATCATCTCGATTTTCTTGATTTTGCCCATACCAGTCGACATAGACTTCAATATAGCCATTTCCTTTATTCGGAACATATTGAGCCATCACACCCTCTATGTTATTATCTGTAAAAAGGAAGTCTTCTCTAAAAAAACTATTCGGATATGTCGCTATAGAGTTAGCTCTAGGGAATGAACCCGCATAAACATTAAAATTTGCATCACTAAAATTATAATAAATAGTATAATCTGCATCTGTTAAGAAGTTGTTATCCCCTAAATTTTGCAACATCACAGCACCAACCATAAATTGATGTTTTTCGGCAAATTTCACACCTATTTCAGGGGCAAATTTAGCAGTAAATAACGTTCGTGTAGGCGTATAATCTGCACTACCTTCTAAATTGTCGAAAAGCACTCCAAAATCTACTTTGTAAACAAGATTTTGTGCCTTTAGACCTATTGTCGTTGAAAAAAGTAAAAGAAATGTAAGAAAGAGATTTTTCATATTATTTAAATGTAATTCGGTCATAAAAACTGCTTATAATGCAGATATTTTTTCAAAAATAAGCCTTGATAGGAGTTCTATTCATGTTTGTCGTTACGTAATCTTGCCCCACAATGAGGGCAATAATTTGTCTGCTCTATTTTGTTATCATTTTTAGATGTAGCTTCACTATTTTTTTGAGGCTTTTTATTATTTTTTTGTGTTCTTTGGTCTCTCATTTCGTTCATTCTCTTTATGAATGTCGAACTTATAATACCTGTAGGCAACGCTAACATACCTATGCCAACCATTGCGATTAAGCCTGCTAGCAACTTCCCAAATCCTGTTGCTGGAGCCATGTCACCATATCCCACCGTAGTAAAAGTTATCACTGACCACCACAAACCCTGTCCTACATTATAAAACACTTCAGGTTGTGCATCTCTTTCGACATAATACATCAACATTCCCGAAAAAAGAATTATCGAAAGCCCTACTGTAATACCAAAAGTCAACTCTAACCTCACCGAACGCAAGGCATCAACAATAAACTTAAAAGTGTCAGAGTATCGAGCCAATTTAAGCACCAAGAATATCTTTGCAACCTCAGAAAGAATTTCATAATCTGCCTCTAGAATATGCACATGCTGAATAATAAACGGAATTATAGTTATAAAGTCAACAATTCCCATAAAAGAGGTTGCATAACCTAAACGAGCACGCATTTTGTGCATATTACTTCGCTTTATAGGCGCAGAATAAAGCCTAAGCAAATATTCTACAGTAAAAACCAGCGTAGAAATATAAGCAACAGGAAGAAATATCCCACTGTAGGTGTTAAATTGGTTAAACGTTGAAAGAATAACTACAATAATATTTGTAATAACAATAACACTTAACGACTTTTTGACGTAATTGTGTATCGTTTGCTCTCTAGGAGTGTGTGTAGTTCCATTCAATATAGAATTGAACCACGTCATAGTCATTTCTATTCTTCGTTTCATATTTCCTCCTTTACTTATCGTAACTATTCTTAATAATATTGTTACCTAGCTTCCATTCTATAGACTTTATCTCCCCGACGCACTAGTTCTGGTGTTACAAATGAACATTTAACACCTTGTTTAACCTCATCTGTAACCTTTAAATCAACTCTTAATTCACTCGTTGTTAGTTCTACAACACCAGTAGTAGGGCCTGTTATTACGAGTTCTTCATTTAGCCCTAGTGGAGAAGCCTCAACAAGCACCTCAACAACGGATAGCTTACTAAAGAAATTTGTAACCTTTCCTACATACACTTTTTTCTGTGTCGCTGAAGAGCCATAGTTTGTACTCCACTCGCCAAGTTTGCGACCAAGATAATATCCGTCCCAAAATCCTCTATTGAAAACTGTCAACATGATTTCTTTCCATTTCTCGACCTTTTCTTGTGAAAAACTCCCATCAAGCACAGACTCTATAGCCTCATTATAACATTCACACACACGTTTAACATATTCTGCCGAACGTGCCCTACCTTCAATTTTAAAAACTCGCACTCCAGAATCTATCATCTTGTCGATAAAGTCAATAGTACACAAATCTTTAGGTGACATTATATATTTATTGTCAACATATAGTTCTGCACCTGTCTCTCTGTCTTTAACGTCATAGGATCTTCTGCAAATTTGTCTACAACTGCCTTTATTGGCCGATTTATTAGCCTCATGTAAGCTCAAATAACACTTTCCTGAGATAGCCATACACAAAGCACCGTGACAAAACATTTCTATTTCTATCAATTTTCCTTTAGGCCCAACGATGTTTTCTGTGACTATCTTATTATAGATGTTTTTCACTTGATCCATATTCAGCTCACGTGCTAAAACAACAACATCAGCATAAGGCGCATAAAATTTAAGCGTTTCTATGTTAGAGATGTTCAATTGTGTAGAAATATGCACTTCAACACCAACTGTGCGAGCATAATTTATAGCGGCTTGATCAGAAACAATCACAGCACTAATGCCAGAGTCTTTCGCAGCATTAATTACCTCTTTCATTTGATCAATATCTTCATCATAAATGATGCAATTTACTGTTAAATAGCTTTTTATTCCATTCTCTTTACAAATTCCAGCTATTTCAGACAAATCGTTTAGTGTAAAGTTAAACGACGATTGTGAACGCATATTTAACTGTTCAACTCCAAAGTATATAGAGTTTGCTCCTCCTTGAATGGCTGCCATAAGTGACTCAAAAGAGCCTACAGGTGCCATAATTTCTATATCCTTACGAGTAATTGCGCTAGTTTCCAATATTTCTATTTTTTTGTTAATTATTATAGGGAGTTCTATTTTCTCCTCCTTTTATTTCTTTCTTGTTAAAATGATATTTGAAAGCTCTCTTAAAGGCTCTTTTCGAGAATCTTCCACCTCTAAAGAATCTATAGCAGATAACGCTTTCTCATAAAATTCTTTTACCTTTTCGTTTGCGAGTTCTTTTACGTTATATTTATCATAAATAGCCCTTACAGACGATATTTTAAGTTCATTTTCTATTTCTGCACTGAACAGGGTGTTAAGTCGTTCTGTGTCTTCAGCAGTCGCAACGCCATAAGTCGTTAACAAAAGGTAAGTTTTTTTACCTTCTAAGATGTCACCACCGATTTCTTTACCAAAACTCTCTTTATCAGAGTAAGTGTCTAACACATCGTCTTGTATTTGAAACGCCAACCCTAAATTCAGCCCTATTTCATATAAAACATCTGCTTCTTTAGGAGTTGCTCCACCACATATAGCCCCCATTTTCATTGCACCTGCTATTAGCACCGAAGTTTTTAAACGAATCATATTTAAATAGTCATCCACAGTGACATTTTCAGCCGTTTCAAACTCCATATCTAATTGTTGTCCCTCACAAACCTGCAAAGTTACCTCATTAAAAACTTCTAACAAATTTCCAAGTAACATTTTATCATTCTTTGCCAGAAATTTATAGGCACATAACATCATAGCGTCACCTGAAAGTATAGCAACATTTTCATTCCACTTTTTATGAACAGACGGTTTGCCTCGTCTTGTTGAGGCATTATCCATAATATCATCATGTAGCAATGTGAAATTATGAAACACTTCTAAGGCTAAAGCTGTATTAATTCCACAAAGAATATTGTCTGTAAATAGGTTTGTAGACATAAGAGTCGCAACGGGACGTAATCTTTTGCCTGAATTTTCTAGTGTATATAGAATTGGCTCATACAGTGATAGAGGAGCTCTGTCTTTAAAGTTTATCTTTGCAATTTCGTCATTACAAATGCTAATAAGTTGTTCAAAAGTATACATAACTGTCAGTTTTTAGACCATAAATATAATAAAAATTACTTTTATTTCATTTTTTATTAACAAAAAGTAACAAAGTATCAAAAAAAATATTAATTTTGAATTTTGTTACAGGTTCTGATTTGCGTTAAACATCAGATTTTAAACACAAAATTAACATAATTATTATTTTAAAAA
Organism: Rikenellaceae bacterium; assembly: GCA_044433545.1. GTDB lineage: Bacteria > Bacteroidota > Bacteroidia > Bacteroidales > Rikenellaceae > JAWXTP01. Next base: position 3,792 of record JAWXTO010000018.1, on the reverse strand, counting down.
CTTATATTATGAAGCAGTTAGTTGTTGGTATCGACATAGGTGGTACAAATTCAGTTTTTGGTTTAGTTGATAGAGAAGGAAATATGTATGGCGAAGGTGTTGTGCCTACTAAGAAATTTCCTGATTTTGATCAATACCTTGAAGAATTATATATAGGAATTAATAACCTTGCAAAATCTTTAGTTGAAGAATGTGAGATTATTGGTATCGGTATCGGCGCACCTAATGCAAATTATTATAACGGTACAATTGAAAACGCTGCAAACCTTGTATGGAGAGGCGTGATTCCTTTCGTTGAGAAGATGAAAAGATACTTCCCTAGCATTCCAATCATCATAACTAATGACGCTAATGCTGCTGCTATTGGTGAAATGGTATATGGTGCTGCTCAAGGTATGAAAGACTTTATCGTAGTAACTTTAGGCACAGGCCTTGGTAGCGGTTTTGTTGCTAATGGCAAGTTAATTTATGGACATGACTCATTCGCTGGTGAGCTAGGTCACGTAATTGTAAATCGTGTTGGTCGTACATGTGGTTGTGGACGTAAAGGATGTCTTGAAACTTATGTTTCAGCTACAGGTATCAAACGTACAGCATTTAAACTTCTTGCTGACCACATCGAAGATAGTGAATTCCGTAACATCTCTTACAACGACCTTACTGCTGAGATGATTACTAAAGCGGCTCTTAACGGAGACCCTTTAGCAATTGAAGCTTATGAATATACTGGTATGTTATTAGGTCAAGCGTTAGCTGATGCCGTAACTATTACATCTCCTGAAGCTATTTTCTTATTTGGCGGTCTTGCAAAAGCAGGAAAATATATTTTCGAGCCAACTAAAAAATATATGGAAATGAGCATGCTTTCTAACTATCGCAACAAGGTAAAACTTTTACCTTCTGGTATAGATGGCAAAAATGCAGCAGTTCTTGGAGCATCTGCTTTAATTTGGCAAGAAAAAGAAGCATAAGGGGAGTTCTAAAAACTGAACTTTAATGCTTTTAACTTACATAAGTCAGATTTTTGAAACCTAGTTTCTGAAATTCTTCTAAAATAAAGTTGTCCTTAGTCACTTTTGTGATTTTGGACAACTTTTTTTTAAAATTTTACGACTAATCATTTGGATGTAACGATTTATTTAGTACCTTTGTTAAAACTCAAAATTTAAACATTGGCTATTTTGGAAACAAAGTAACCAATATTAATCACTAATTAAAATCACAAAACTATCATGAAAAAACTATTTTCAATTTTATTCTTAGCATTAGCTATTAACTGTTATTCACAACAGAAAAGCTGTACTATAGAAGGTACAGTCGTTGATTATCTTGAAGCCAAAATCCTATGGCTTGCACCATCAAACTCAGATTACAGAATATCCCCACCTATTGACATACCTGTTAATGAAGATGGCTCGTTTAGCTATACTTTAGAGTTTAATGAATCGGAACTATATAGTATTGTCTTTAAAAAAGATGTCGTGGGAGGCTCATGGAAACCATGTAAGTTTTTGTTAGAGAATGACACCATCTCATTTACACTTTATCCTAAAAATAGCCCTAATAAATCTGTCATGAGTGGCGGAGAACTAAATGACAAGTTAGACAACTATCTTAACAGCGAATTAAAACAAGGCTATCAGAATCAATTGTCAGATTTATATAATAAGCTACAGGAGTTAGAAGAAAATGCCTATACGCCTGAATATAATGAATGGATGAAAGAGATGCGTAAAGATAATTTAGCAAGAGAACAACTTGATTCGTTATATAAAGTGCATAATAGGTTAGTTGAGCAGGATCTGCAATATAACGAAGAGGGGAAAGCGATAATTAACAAGGCAAAACAACTATCTAAAGAGTCTGAAAATGCCACATTGAATGAAATCACAGAAGAAGCTAACGTAGCAAGCTTAGCCGTACTTTATCAATATGTGATTTCCAACAATCATTCTATGACTCCAGACACAGAAAAAGCCTCATTATTTAAAGAAATTTTAAATGATGTATTTTCTAGCGACTATTCACAAAACCCTATGTATGGCTATATTGAACAAGAACTTTTATCGGGCGAAACTGTTGTAGGCTCAAAATTTGTAGACTTTTCGGCTCATGATTTAGATGGCAACACACATAAACTATCTGATTTAATTAAAGGAAAAGTTGTAGTCCTTGACTTATGGGCATCATGGTGTGGGCCTTGCATGCGCACATCTAAGTCGTTTATCCCAGTGTGGGAGAAATATAACGACAAAGGTTTTGACATCATAGGTGTAGCACGTGAGAAAGACAACACAGATGCAATGAAGGGTGCTATTGAGCGAATAGGCATGAAATGGCTTAACTTAGTAGAGCAAAATGACAAGGGTGGCATTTGGTCTAAATATAACGCAGGTAATTCTGGAGGTAAAGTGATATTGATTGATAGCGAAGGTAAGATTGTCGCTATGGAATTTGATGCAGATGAGCTAGAAGCTCACTTACAAGAACTTTTGAAATAGTTCTTATAAATGAGTCTGTAATTTCTTCTTTTATATTTTTTATAATTTTCTTATTCTCTACTTTTTTTGAAAAAAGTAGCAAAAAACTTGCGCAGGGCGCTTCTTTACGCTAAAAATTAAAGATTAGAGCTAAAAATCAAGAACTCGCTTGTTACTTTGTAATAGCTGAGCACAAAGTTCTCTATGTGCTCAGACACTTGATTTTTTTTACGCTCGAATCTATAATTTTCTTAACGCTAAAGCTTATGCGCAGGGTGTCAAGTTGGAACTGGACTTTTGGGATGTGTGATTATTAGATTATAAAATCTATAAAAAGGGTCTTTGACCCCGCCTGTCTGGCGTTAAGACAGCCCTATTCATCTTATGCGCAGCTCCAGCCGACTCGACTAAAGAAGCAAGCTCTGCTTGCGTAGTCGGCCGACAGCTCGTGAGAGCTGTTAATCCTTTAATTTACATATTTTTTTTGAAAAAGGGTGACTAATAAAAGTCCATTTAACACACAGAGAGTGGCTAACATAACAAAGGCGGCTTAGAACCTAATCTAAGCCGCCTTTTATATATAAAAGGATTGACTATTTACCTTCTAGTTGAGCTTTTAAAGCAGCAAGACCAGAAATGTCACCTAATGTTGTTTTTTCCATTGAAGAGTTCAATTTTTTAACAGCATCTTTAGTGTTGTCACCTTCAGCGTTACCACCTTTGTTTGCTTTTGGCTCAGTAGCTTCTGGAGCTTCTTTAGCAGCAGACTCTAAACGAGTTGTAAGAGTGATACGTTTTGTAGCTTTAACAAATTCGATAACTTTGAAATCAAGAACATCACCAACTTTAAGTTCGCCAGCTTCTTTAGATAGTTGACGAGCAGGAACGAAACCTTCAACTGATTGGTCTAAAGTTACGATAACTCCTTTGTCAGAAATCTCAGCAACAGTACCTTTTTGGATTGAATCTACAGTGAAGATAGTTTCGAATACATCCCAAGGGTTATCTTCAAGTTGTTTGTGCCCTAAGCTTAAACGACGGTTTTCTTTGTCGATTTCTAGAACTACAACCTCGATTGAATCACCTTTAGCAGTAAATTCTGATGGGTGTTTGATTTTTTTAGTCCAGCTAAGGTCAGAAATGTGAATAAGACCATCTACGCCTTCTTCGATTTCAACAAAAACACCAAAGTTTGTGAAGTTACGAACTTTTGCAGTGTGTTTGCTACCTACGCTATATTTAGCTTCTACTTCAGCCCATGGATCGTTAGTAAGTTGTTTGATACCTAGAGACATTTTTCTTTCGTCACGAT
>JAWXTO010000017.1:0-20136 GCA_044433545.1 Rikenellaceae bacterium | reverse complement strand
TTTGTCGTTGCGGCACTCTTTGTGAAAAATATGATAATACAAAAGAAGTGTTTGGGCGTGAAGACATTATTCCTTTGTGGATTGCTGATACAGATTTTAAAACCCCAGATTTTATCGTAAACCCTATCAAGTCTAGGATAGAACATCCTTCTTTTGGATACAGTTTCAGATGTAAATATTTTTATGAAGCAGCTCGCTCATGGGTTTGGAGAAGAAACAATTGGGACGCTAAATTAGAGTGGTTTGACTTTACTCCAGGTGTGGTTTGTGGCATTTCTTATGGCATAAATTCGCTAACAGAACCAGGAGATAAGGTTTTAATACAACCACCAGTTTATCCGCCTTTTGCTCGTACTATTGAAGCCAACAACCGTGTTGTTTCAAACAATCCATTAGTTGTTGTGGATGGAAAATACGAAATTGACTTTGAAGATTTTGAAGAAAAATTAAAAGAAGTTAAGTTGTTTATTCTGTGTAATCCTCACAACCCTACAGGACGTGTATTTACTTATGATGAGCTTAAAAAAATGGGCGATTTATGCGTAAAATATGGAGTTTATATCGTTTCTGATGAAATTCACTCAGATATTATCTTTGCAAACCATAAACACATACATATAGCATCAATAAGTGAAGAAATTGCAAACATCACGTTGACATATTTTGCACCTAGTAAGACCTTTAACGTTGCAGGATTTTCTACAGCCTTTGCTGTGATTCCTAATGAAGACATGAGAGTTAAATATTCTAATTGTGGAAACAAAATACATGTTGATCAGGGCAATATCTTAGGAGCTGTAGCTGCTAGAGCTGCTTATTCTAACGGTGATGAATGGGTTGACGAATTAAATGTTTACCTTGAATCAAACATTGACTATGTTCTTGACTTTTTAAGAGAAAATACACCGAAAATTAAATGTATTAAACCAGAATCTACGTTTTTGTTGTGGTTAGATTGTCGTGAATTGGGGCTTTCACAAGAAGAATTATGTGAATTTATGGTTAATGTAGCACATTTAGGTTTGAATGATGGTCAAATGTTTGGTGCTGAAGGTGTAGGCTTTTTAAGATTCAATATTGGTACACAAAAAGCTGTATTAGCCAAAGCGTTAGAGCAATTAAAGGCAGCTTACGATACTTTATAGGGAGAAAATAGAACTCCCCTATAGTCTAAAACTTTACGTTTAAGATATGATAATAGATACTAAAGGGAAACAGTGCCCTATTCCTATAATAATGACCAAAAAAGGCATTAAAAGTGCACCAGAGGGCGAGAAAATAGAGGTAATTCTTGATAATGATACGTCATGTTTGAATTTATCGAATTTTCTGACTGAAATGAAGATACAATTTAACACAAAAATTGTCGCAGGAGAAACTATTATAACTTTTTATAAAGGCGAAGGCGTTATCGTTAAAAATGACGCTAGTGATGAGGTTTGTTCAGTCGTAAATAGCGATGTTTCGATGTCAAATTATGCTATTGTGATAAAAAGTGAGACTATGGGCGATGGAGATGTTGAACTTGGAACTTTGTTGATGCGTGCTTTTGTGTCAACTGTATGTGAAAGTGAGTTAGACCTGCCTAAATATGTGTTACTATATAATTCTGGGGTTAAATTAGCCGTAGATGGAAGTGATATTGCGTTAAGACTTAAAGAATTAGAGCAAAAAGGTGTTAGAATAATAGTTTGTGGCACTTGTGTTGACTATTATGGTCTTAAACAACAAGTTCCCCAACATTATATCGGCAATATGTTTAAAATTGTTGATACATTGAATAAGGTTTCAAAAGTTATCTATCCATAAATGTCAGAATTGAATCTATATTATGATAATGCTGCCACTTCTTTTCCTAAACCGAAAGAAGTGGCAGATACTATGTGTAGATACATTAACGAATGTGGAGGAACTTATGGACGAGCGGCATATAGACGTGTTGTGGATGCAACTTTGCTTGTCGAGGAATGTCGTGATGCGCTTTCAGAACTTCTAAATTGTGATTCAGAGTCGGTGTTTTTTACACACAATGCTACACATGCTGCTAACTTAATTTTGAGAGGTCTAGATTTAAAAAAAGGCGATATCGTAGCCGTTTCTCCCCTTGAACATAACGCTATAATGAGACCTTTAGATTTTATATCTAAAGAAAAAGGAGTGAATTATGTCGTTATGCCTTCGTTTAGTGATGGAATGATTGATTTAGACAAATTAGGCCATTTTTTTGAGGAAAATAAGGCTAAAATGTTAATTGTGAATCATCAAAGTAATGTAAATGGTGTAATACAGCCTCTTTCGAAGATTTGTGATATTGCTAAACGTTGGAATGTTCAAGTTTTGGTTGATGCCACTCAGTCTATTGGTTCTGTAGATTTGGATGTTGCGAAATTAGATGTCGATTTTTTGATTTTTACAGGGCATAAAAATTTGTGTGGTCCTACAGGAGTTGGAGGTGCTTACATAAAAGATTATACTACAATTAAACCGCTTATTTTGGGAGGTACTGGCAGCAATTCAGATAGTTATGTTATGCCAGAACATGCTCCAGATGTTTTTGAGGCAGGAACTCCAAATATTTCTTCAATTGTAGGATTAGGAGCTGCTTTAAGTGTTGAGAAAACATGCAATCACACTAAATTAGATTTTTTAGACCTTATTTCAGATATTAAGATACTAGAAAATGTAACGTGTTTTTGTGCTAATGACAGGAAGTGTCAAGGTGAAGTTTTTTCACTTACGCACAACACCTTATCTGTCTCAGAATTTGCTAATAAATTGTATAAAGATTACAAAATTGAGGTTCGTTCAGGGTTGCATTGCTCACCTTTAGCACACAAGTCACTAGAGACGTTTCCTAGTGGCACTGTACGTTTTTCAATGTCACGGTTTCATACGAAAGATGACTTTATTTACCTTTTAAACGTTATTAAGTCTATTTAGGGAGATTCGCAAAACTCTGTTTTGTAGATTTCCCTAATAATTTACATAGTAAATTATACGCTCTTTTGCCCTTGAAGGCAAAAGAAAGCGAGTTTTGAAGCCCTCTGGGCGTACTTTTTCAAAAAGTATAAAACTTGTTATAAAAGGCGGGACGCCTTTAGGTACAAAGTTTCTAAGGGGGCAATTACCTCCACTTTTAAGGTTTTTAGTGAAAATAAAGGTAACTTTTTAAAATATTTTAGTTTAACTACCCATGAATCCAGCTGTATTAGTTTCGGGTATCACCCTATTTAGTTTATTAGCTTATGAAGATATTATATACATTTCACTCTACGAAAGATGCTGCAAAGAGTGTCAAAGTGTGTGAAGATAACCATTTACAGGTGTCTATAGTTGCAATTCCTGACCATATATCTTCAGAATGTGGGATTGCCTTTAATGTAGATGCCAGTGAGCAAGAAAAGGTAGATGCCTTATTAAAAAACATTAAAATTATACCAATAAAATATGAGCAAGAATAATAAGTTTGATCTTTTGTCAACAGTTGAACAAGGTGGCTGCTCTGCAAAAATACCTGCTAAGGAGTTGGATGGTTTATTGTCGTCAATTCCTTTGTTGAAAGATGCAAATGTTATGGTAGACATAGATACACATGATGATGCAGGTGTTTATCGCTTAAATGACACTACGGCTCTTATTGTGACGACAGATTTTTTCCCTCCTGTGTGTTCTGATGCTTTTGAGTTTGGCGAAATTGCCGCAACAAATTCATTAAGTGACATTTATGCTATGGGTGGTAAACCTTTGTTGTCGTTAAATCTAAATATGTTTCCTTCGCAGACTATTCCGCTGGCTGTATTACGTGATATTATAGCTGGAGGACAGTCTAAAATTAATGAGGCTGGGGCTTTCACTATGGGAGGACATACCATTGAAGATGCGACGCCTAAATATGGTTTAGCAGTTGTTGGGACTGTACATCCAGATGAATTAATTGCTAATTCTGGGGCTAAGATTGGTGATGTATTGATTCTTACAAAGCCATTGGGTGTAGGTGTTTTAATTGCTGCACATAGACTAGAAATTGCAGATGATGAGGCTTATTCTACGGCTTTAGAACAAATGAAATTGCTCAATAAATATGGTGCAGAGCTTATGTTAAAACATGGAGTTAAGTGTGCAACTGATGTTACGGGTTTTGGGCTCTTGGGGCATGCGTTAGGCATGGCTAAAGCGTCAAATGTGACTTTAGAGATAAATACTGAGGCGTTGCCAACAATAAACACAGCTTTAGAATTGTTAGATGATGGATGTGTTCCAGGTACAGTTTTTAGAAATTTGGATTTTGTGAAAGAACACACAGCTTTTGATGAAAACCTGCCTTTACAACATAAATTTATAACATGTGATGCACAGACATCAGGAGGTTTATTGATTTCTGTAACAACGGAAAATGCTGAAGCGTTGTTAAACGATTTATTAGAGTGTGGAAAACATCCTTACACAGCTATTATAGGGCGTGTAATTGAAAAAGAGGAAAGTTATCTAAAAGTGTTGTAGATTTAGGGAGTTCAATAAAAAAATATTATATTTGTATACTCGAAACGAGATTTATTTGCTAGAAAAATATTAGAAAATTATATAACAAATTATGGAAAACAAATTTAACCCTACTAAGTACCAATTAGAGACTTTTGTTACTAAAAGAGTTTTTGATGATGATTCAAAGTGGACTTTAGACGACTGTGAATGTGAAAAACCTTCATTAATTAGAGCTATTTATGAGAAAAAACAATTAGAGCTTAAAGATGATACGTGGGGAATTTATAAATTTGCTGATTGGTTGCCAATTTCAAGAACTTTAGATGGTTCGGCTTCTCCAGTCACATATAAAAGTGAAAAACTTGCTAAATATTTAGGTTTAGATAACCTTTATATAACACTGAATGGCTATTATCCAGAGGTTGGAGCATTAATGACAACTTGTTCGTTCAAAGAGACTGAGGCTTATTCTGTGTGTGGTAGACTATCTCCAGATAATGGAAAAGTGCTTGTTGTTGCTTCTGCAGGAAATACAGCTAGAGCCTTTGCTAAGGTGTGCTCTGAAAACAATATTCCTTTATTGCTTTGTGTGCCAAAAGATAATATAGATGCTCTTTGGAGTGAAAAACCTATAAATGATTGTGTAAAATTAGTAGTTTCTGAGTCTGGTTCAGACTATTTTGATGCGATACACATTTCTAACGTTGCAGTTAAAGATAATCGCTTTTTAGCTGAAGGAGGAGCAAAAAACGTAGCTCGTCGTGATGGTATGGCTACGACTATGTTGTCAGCAGTTACAACTATAGGTGAAATTCCTGACTATTATTTTCAAGCGATAGGTTCGGGTACAGGTGCTATTGCTGCTTGGGAGGCTAATTTGCGTTTTATTGAAGATGGTCGTTTTGGAAACAAACTATCAAAACTTATGTTATCGCAAAATGCACCATTTTTGCCTATGTATGATGCTTGGAAGATAAAATCTCGTGATTTATTGCCTTTAGACGATAATTTAGCTCGTAAACAAGTTGAAGAAATTGACGCTAAGGTGTTATCAAATCGTAAACCTCCTTATGGGGTTGCTGGTGGGCTTTATGATGCTCTTGTTGAGACAGACGGTGAGATTTTAAGTGCTACAAATGCTGAGGCTGAAGAGGCTGCTAGAATTTTTGAAGAGTATGAAGGTGTTGATATACATTCTGCTTCTGCGGTTGCTTGTGCTTCTTTGATTGATGCTGTGAAAAATAACCTCATAGACAAATCTAAGATTGTAATGTTAAATATTACAGGTGCAGGTGAAAAGAAACTTCAACAAAATAAAGAGTTACATTATTTACAGCCATGTTCTGAATTTAGTGTTGATGCTGATGATAAAACTATACTAAATAGACTTGCTGAAATTTTCTTTTAATGGTTGATATAAAAAAAATAACATATAGCATAATCGCTTGTTCATTGTGCACAGTATTAGGCGCTCAGAATAGTCAGTATTTGCCTGCAAACAAGTCTTTAGAATCTTTGCCACAAGTAGTGGTAGATACTATAGCTACGGACAGGGAAAATGTAAAAATAGTGTTGTATAGCAATAATACGTGGGCTTATTTTTATCAAAAAAGTGACATAGATTTGATAAATTCACACCAAAATATTGTTAACCATTGGGATACTACACAATTGTTTGCTTATAAAGACATTCCTTATAGTGCACTGCCTTCTGTTGTTGAGCTGGACTTAATAAGTGACATTAAAGAATTTCATCCGCCAACAGTTGGTAAGGTTCATTCAAAATATGGTCCAAGACGTGGGCGAAATCACAATGGAGTTGACATTTCGATGAATACAGGTGAGCCTTTGTATGCTACTTTTGATGGTAAAGTGAGATATGCGCAATATAATTCTGGTGGATATGGTTATATGGTGATAATTCGTCATACAAATGGTTTGGAATCGTGGTATGGACACTTATCTAAGCTTAATGTAACCTTTGGTGATGTTGTAAAGGCAGGTAAAGTCATAGGATTTGCAGGTAGCACAGGACGTTCGACAGGGACACATCTACACTATGAAATGAGATATAAAGATCAAACTTTTGACCCTGAATTTTTGATTGATTTTGAAAAAGGATTGCTTAGATATGAGGTTTTCGCTTTAGAAAAGTCATTTTTTAACATAAATTCACGTGCTTCTGAGATTCTAGAAGATGATGATAATGAATATACACTTTTAAACTCTTTATTGTCTGACGCACCAGATTCTGCGGCATTCATAGTCGCAAATTCTGAGGCTAAAGTTAAAGAGATACGTGAACAAATAGCTTTGAGTGAGGCTGTTTATCATACCGTGAGAAGTGGAGACATGTTGGGGAAAATTGCTGTCAAATATAAAGTTTCTATTGACCAAATTTGTAAACTTAACAAAATTACACGAACTACTACCCTCAAAGTAGGTAGAAAGTTAAGGGTTAGATAGGATAATTTGAAAAGTTTTTGTTCTGTTAATACCCATAAATAGTATTAATTGCTATGCAGATATTGAGAGCTTCAGCAGGTTCGGGTAAAACTTATGCCCTTGCCTATGAATACATAAAAAACGTTATTAAAGCACCTGAAAAATATGGTGTTATACTTGCTGTGACCTTTACGAATAAGGCTACAGACGAGATGAAACGCCGTATTCTAAAGGAATTAGACTTGCTGAGGACTCCTACTACCCCATCTAGGCATTCTTATCTTGATAGACTGATCTCTGAGCTCTCAATTTCAGAAGAAACAGTTTCTAAAAATGCAACTTTGGCATTAAGCTATATTTTACATGACTATTCACGATTTTCGGTACTTACAATAGACCGTTTTTTTCAGAAAATACTAAGAGCTTTTGTGAAAGAGCTTGGTGTTGAGTCAGATTATGCTGTAGATTTCAATATTGATTATATTATTGATTTAGCGATTGATAAAGTGGTAGACAATTCTAAGGAAAATGAAGAAATAGAGAAAAATCTAAAGAATTTTACGGATGAATTAATTGCTGACTCTAAAAGTTACAATATTAAGGCAGCGTTGGCTCAATATGCAAAAAATATATTTTCTGAGGAGTTCGGTGAAGTAAAGAGAGATGTATTAGTTGCGTTTTATTCTGTAGCTAAAGAAAAACGTAGCCTTTTTATTGACGAAATGGTTCGGTTAGCTAAAAATGCACTTAAAATAATCGAAGAAAATAACCTAACAGCCGATGATTTTCCTTATAAGAATAAAGGTTTGTATGGGTATCTTAAAAATGTCGCAAATAAGGAGATTAAAGATCATAATAGCTATGTCGCAACAGCACTAACAGGCAATTGGGGCAAGGGGAAATCTTTAGCAAAAATAGAGTGTGTAAAAGATGAAATTATTCAAAATCTTAGTCAAGTTTGTGACTTGTGGAGTGAGAATAAGAAATATATTAATTCGGTAGATGTGTTTGCTAAGAATTTCCGTAAATTTATGCTTCTAGGTGACATTTCTAATGAGGTAGATAATGTATGTCAAACCTCAAATATCATGTTATTAAGCACTACAATGAAACTTATGACTTCGCTGACTAGTGAGAACGACGCCCCTTTTATATATGAAAAGTGTGGAAACAGCTATGAGGTGTTTATGATAGATGAGTTTCAGGATACTTCTGTTAGACAGTGGGGAAATTTTGTTCCCTTAATCAACAATGCCTTAGCACAATGTGACGAAATGACAAAATGTGTAACAATTGTTGGAGATGTTAAACAGTCAATCTACAGATGGAGAGGTGGTGATTGGAAGCTATTACAAGGAGGTCTTAAAGATGATATTTTGTTTCAAGATGTTATAGACGAAATTACATTAGACACAAATTGGCGCAGTAGTCGTATAGTTGTTGCGTTTAATAATGCGTTAATAGGAAAGGTAGCAAGTTCTCTGAATAGTAGTCTTAATGAAGAACTTAAAGCTGCTGAAAATAACATAAACGAGACGCAAGATATTCTTATAGATACACTAAAAAATGCTTATTTAAATGCAGAACAGAAATTTGTGTCTAAAAATAGCAATAAGGAGGGGTATGTTTCTGTTTCTGAGTGTGATTTTAGCGTTGAAGAGAACCTTAAACGCATGATTACAGCAATAAAAGATATACAAGATAGAGGTTGTTTAGCACGTGATATTGCTATTATTACACGAACTAATAAAGAAGCTAAATGTATTGTAGAAAGTCTTTTAGAGCAAAAAGATATTGTTGGAAATGAAAAGTATTGTTTTGATGCAATTTCAAATCAGGCTTTATATCTTACTAATTCAAAGGCGGTTAAATTAGTCATTGTGATATTCAAATTAGGCTTGTTGAATCACGTGGAGAATACTATTTTAGTCGCTGAGTATAATAAATACCTTGGTAGGGATTTAAACTGTGAAGTTCCAGATTATGAACGAGATGTTATTGCGCAAATTCGTGAATTGTCTGTTATTGAAGCCTTTGAAAAGATTGTTGACTGTTACAATCCTGCTAAAACAAAGAATGATGTAGCGTATGTACAAGCCTTGTATGAACAAATTATTAGTTTCTCAGTGCAGAATGTAACTGATGTGGCTACATTCTTAGATTGGTGGGACAAAGAAAAGGGTAAATTAAGCATTACTCTGCCCGATGGACAGAACGCAATTAATGTGATTACTATACATGCTGTGAAGGGGCTAGAATATGAGGCTGTTTTGATTCCATACTTTAACTGGAAGCTAGAGCCTATGACAAATGAACAGATTTGGGTTGAGCAGGCTGGTGATGATTTTGAAATTGCTAATAACACGTTAGTGCCTTATGTAAATTTACTTGCAGACTCTTATTTTGCAAATACCTACTTTAAAGAGAAGGTCATGTCTTATGTCGACAATGTGAATGTGCTTTATGTAGCTGTGACACGTGCCGCAAAAGAACTTTATATAATGTTGCCTACGAAAGCTAGTAAAAATACAGTTGCTGAAAGTCTTAATAATGCTCTTACATGTTCTGAAGGTAGTGATTTAGTTAGTATTGGTGATGGTGTGGGTGCTGGTGAAGAGCTTGATACTTCTATATCTGGAAAATTGTCTAGTTGGCTTAATTGTGATGGTGAAACACGTGTAGAATATGTTTTTGGTAAGAAAGTAGATTATACCAATTATGATAAACCTGAAAAAAAGACAGAATCTATAATTATAGACGAATTGAAATCGTTAGATTACCATAAAAACGATAGAATACAGCTGCGCTACTCTACTGAACGTTATTATGAAGATCAAAAAACAGGCGAAAAGCACTTAACGCCTCGTAGTTATGGTATTTTGATGCACAAATTATTTGAAAGAATAGATAGCTATAAAGATGTAGTAAGTGAGTTAGAGGCTATGCGTGTTGATGGAATATTAACGTCGTCAGAATGTAACGAAATAGCGGTTTTAGTAAATAAAGCGTTTGAAAATAGTGATATTTTACAGTTTTTTGATACGGATTGGACTGTAAAAAATGAGCAAAATATATTAGTGCCTACTTATGGTGAAAAAGTTGTATCTTTACGGCCAGATAGGGTTGTTGTTTCTGGAAATAAGGCTAAAGTGCTAGATTATAAGTTTGGGGGAGTAAAAAATGATAAAAACTTAGCTCAGATGCGTAATTACGTACAGCTATTGATGGAAATGGGATATGAAGATGTACAAGGATATATTTGGTATGTGCAACTTGGTGAAGTGGATAATGTTAATGTGTTGAATGATAAATGATTAAAAATATTATGAGAAGAATTATAAAAATGATACCTAATACAATTACATGTTTGAATGTTTTATGTGGTTGTATTGCCGTTATGTTTGCGTTTTCAGGATTTTTAGAAGGAAGCTTTATAATGATACTGCTAGCAGCAGTTTTTGACTTCTTAGACGGCTTTGCGGCTCGTTTATTGAAGGCATATTCGCCTATGGGTAAAGAGTTAGACTCCCTTGCTGACATGATTAGCTTTGGATTAGCTCCAGCGGCTATTGTGTATGTTATGGGGGCTGAATATATAGCGTTTCTTATAGCCATTTTCTCGGCTTTAAGACTTGCAAAGTTCAATATTGATGAACGCCAAACAACAGAATTTATAGGTCTGCCAACTCCTGCTAATGCGCTCTTTTTTGGTGCATTAGGCTATGTTTATTTTGTTCGTGAACCTTGGTATTTATTTCAAGTGATTGAAAATGAATATGTATTGATTGGTTTGGTTGTTGTTTTCTCGTTGCTGTTAGTTAGTGAAATAAGAATGTTTTCTCTTAAATTCAAAAGTTTTAAATTTAAAGATAATATATTGAAATTTAGCTTCTTAGCAGCGTCTTTAGCGTTAATAATTGTATTTAAAATTGCTTCGTTTCCGATGATAATTTTATTGTATGTTTTAATATCAATTATTCGTCATATCGTAACGCCAAAGGCTAGCGAAAATAGCTAAAATGCTGAATATTTGCATATTTGTAAAATAATTGCTACCTTTGCACCGTTTAGTAAAAATATTAGATTGTTTAGACGACGGTTTGTGTGTGTGATTTGTGGGTTAACTTATTGAAATTTAATGTTTTATTGTTATTAATGTAGTTTGAGTAGTGAAGATAAAGAGAATAAAAAATATAACGTCATATATAAAAACAGCTATCACAGTGGTTCTTTTATTGGTGTCTTTTTCATCAATTGCTCAAAACAATGAAGGTTTTGATGATGATGATCCCTATGCTGATAGAGGACAACCTGGAGGACAACCTAGTGACTCAGTTGCTAAACGTGCGGTAAAACCGATGTTGTCTTATCTGTTTACAGATTCTACAAAAATGCAGAATGTGTTTTCATGGAAGTTCTCGCAACAAAACAATAGTGTGAGTTTGATTCCAATAGACACAATGCTGAATGACTTTCAGAAAGATTACATATTTTTACAAAACGAGACTGTTGGTGCGATATATTTAGGTAACTTAGGTGGTGCTGAGACAAATATAGACTATTTTAAGCGTGCAGATATGAAGAATTTCTCATTTCTTAATGCTTATGCAGACTATTTGATGACGCCTGAAAATGTAAGGTTCTTTAATGGCAAAAGACCATTTACACAGCTTTCATTTTTTATGTCAGGTCAAAGTTCTCGTGCTGAAGAACAGCTACGTGTTGTTCACGCACAGAACGTTAGCCCTTCTACTTCTTTTGTTTTAGATTATAGAAATAACGGAACGAAAGGTATGTATAATGACCAAATGACTACGGATAAAAACCTGTCATTAACAGTGTCACACACAGGTAAAAGGTTGACTATTCATTCAGGGTATATTTACAATATGGCTAGCCTTGAAGAAAATGGCGGTATGGTCTATGATTCAGAATTGACTGATACACTGATTGACTTGCCTCAGAATATTACAATGAACCTGTCTGATGCAACTAATGAATTTAAGGGTAATACCATTTTCTTTACTGGTAGTTACGCTATTCCGTTTGCAAAAACGAGTGACTTTAAATCAATAAGTAATGTTCCTGCTGTATTTTTGGGAACTTCTTTTGATTATACGACTTATTCTAAGGTTTACAGCGATGTAAGCAGTGGTGTTGAGGATGGTTACTATGAAAATTGGTATATCAACCCTACATCAACTCTTGATTCATTATCTCAAAAAGAGCTTAATATGAGAGCCTTTATCCAACTTCAACCATACAATAGAGAAGGTATTATTGGTTCTGTTGATGGAGGTATTGGTTACAGACATGAATCTTATTATAACTTTAAATTGGATGACTATATATACCCCAATGACGCAAGCACTACAAAAGAAAATAGTGTTTACATATATGGAAACATAGGGGGTAAATTCTCTAAATACTTTAATTGGCAAGGGTCTATTGATTATACACCTATAGGTTACAGAAATCAAGATCTAAAAATAACAGCAGATGCTAATATTGTTGCCTATATTAAAGAAAAACCGATAATTTTATCTGGTAGCTTATTATACTCTATTTCTGAGCCAAGTTATTGGTCTCAAAATTATTTCTCTAACCACTATAAGTGGAGCAACTCCTTTGATAAGGAGAATGAAACTCGTTTTAGTGCAAGCCTAAAAATTCCTGACTACGGTTTTGAACTTGGGTTCACACAAGCATTACTAACTGACAAAGTTTATTATAATAATGAATCTTTGCCTGCACAATGTAATGAGGCATTTAGTGTAACGAGTATGTATGCACGAAAGGATTTCCACATCGGTGGATTTCACTTTAATAACAGGGTGTTACTCCAAAAGAGTACTAATGAAGAAGTTGTTCCAGTCCCTTTTGTGACTGCGAATATAATTTATTACTATGAATTTAACGTTGTTAAAGATGTTTTAAGAATGCAAATTGGTGTTGAAGGAACTTACAACACTAAATATAAAGGTTTAGCATATAATCCTGCATTAATGCAATTCTATAATCAAACAACAACAGATGTCGGAAATTATCCTTATTGTGATGCTTTCATTTCTGGTAAATGGAAACGTATGCGTATCTTAGTTAAGATGCAGCACTTCAATAATGAACTTTTCGGGGGTAGAAATTATATTTCAGTTGCACACTATCCACTTAACAGAAGCATGTTTAAGATGGGTGTTTCTTGGAACTTCTACGATTAGTATTTTTGTAACATTTAAATAGTTCAGTTTATAGACTATACGATTATAAACTATACTGTTTAACTTCAATGTTGCAGAGTAATATTACTCGCCCGTCCTTTTTATCATTAAATGAAAAAACTTTTATTAACAACTTTTTCGATTGTTCTTTTAACATTTATTTTAACTTCATTATTCAAATTTACAAGTCGTAAGTACGCAGAATTTGACAACTCTTTAACTTTAGATTCATTAATCTATCAAAAAGATTACATTACTGTAGCAGTAGATAACAATATTGCAGGAGTTTTCACAATGAATAATGAAATGTTTGGTCTTCAATATGAAATTATTAACCAATTTGGTGAATATTTTAGAAAACCAGTGAAGTATGTCAATTTTGAGTCTAACAAATCAGTGGCTCAAATGGTTGCGAAATCAGAAATTGACTTTGTTATCACTACGCAGGGATGTGGAAGTGATTTAGGTACAGTAGAAATACATAATTACTCTTCTTCATTTGAGCATAATTACGTGGTTTTACAAAAGAAAACTGACCTTAAAGTAGACAGTTTGTCACAACTTAAAAATTATGTACAAAATGGTGAAATCGTGATGACCAAACCATTTACAAAAAGTAAAATTTATGACAAATGGCTTGATAATGTGGCAAATTCAGCTATTGTGTCAAATGAAAAAACAGAAAAATTAATAGGAAATCTCTTAGAAGGAGAATTTGAAACTTTGGTATGTGACGCTTTACAAGCTAAACTAGCTATGGTTAAGTATGGCAACAAATTGTCTGTCATCCACAGTTTCGAGGCTGAAAAATCATCATCTATCTATATCGGCACAGATAGAACAAGCCTAGAGTTTTTATTCAATAACTGGTATTCACAGTTCTCTACATCAGAAAAATATGCAGAGCTTAATAATTTATACAAAAGTGAAAATTTGTATGAATTAGCGGTTGATTATGGTTATCTGAGAAAATCAGATGGTTATATCATCTCACAATATGACAATATTTTTCAAGAAGTAGCTGATAAAAATGGTAAAGACTGGTGTTTCTTATCTGCAATTGCCTATAATGAATCACGCTTTGACAAAAATGCTGTTTCAAATAAAGGTGCTTTAGGTATTATGCAAATTATGCCTAAAACTGCACAAGATTTTGATAGTGAACCTAGCAAAATGACTGAACCACATGAAAATATTGGTGTTGCTGTTGAGCTAATTAAATCTATTGAAAAATCTCTTCGTTTTAAAAGTAGAACTAGCGAATATAACAAAAAATGTCTAGTACTTGCTGCTTATAATGCTGGTATAGGACACGTTTTAGATGCTCGCAGACTTGCCAAGAAACATAATTTAGATTATGATGATTGGGATGTAATTTCAAAGTATTTAGCGTTAAAATCTAGTGCTGAATATGTTAATGATGAAGCTGTAAGAGTCGGAAGTTGCAGAAGTGGTGAAACAGTGGCTTTTGTGTCTAAAGTAATGTCAAAATATGAACAATACGTAGGAGACGTTAAGAGTATAGAATCTAATCATAGAAATTTGTTGTCTCATAACAGATAACAAGAGTAGAGAGTGATTAACAAGGCGAATTGTAAGACTTAATGAAGCTCCAAAACTCATCCTTCTTAGTCACTCTCTCTGCTGAATAGGTTTATCGGTCACCCGATTGACTAAAACTTCATTGTAAGCTGTATTCTTTTTCGAGACTTGTCGACTTCAAGAACTTTCACAGTGACATGTTGGTGTAATTTTACGATGTCGTTAACATTTGAAACAAATTTGTTAGCTAGTTGTGAGATATGTACAAGTCCATCTTGTTTAACTCCAACGTCAACAAATGCTCCAAATGCCGTAATGTTTGTTACGATGCCAGGAAGTGTCATGCCTTCGTGCAAATCGTCTATAGTGTGTACAGAATTATCGAATTCAAACACTTCAATTTCGCCACGTGGGTCTCTACCAGGCTTTTCAAGCTCGTTTATTATGTCTTTAAGCGTTGGAATACCTATCGTGTCAGTTACATATTTAGAAATATCAATTTTTTCTCGTGTAGCTTTGTCGCTAATTAAAACGTCAACCTTTACACCTAAATCTTTCGCCATTTTCTCAACTATAGGATAACTTTCAGGGTGTACAGCTGTTGCATCCAGGATGTTTTTTCCGTTTTGTATTCTAAGAAATCCTGCACTTTGCTCAAAAGCTTTAGAACCTAGTCTTGCTACCTTTTTAAGTTCACTACGAGATTTAAAAGCACCATTTTCGGCTCTATAGTCAACGATATTTTGTGCAATTGTCGCTCCAATTCCTGAAACATAGCTTAATAAATGTTTTGAGGCAGTGTTTAGTGATACACCTACGCTGTTTACACAGCTTTCAACCACAGTGTCAAGGCTGTTTTTTAGCTTGCCTTGATCTACATCATGTTGATACTGCCCTACCCCTATGGCTTTAGGGTCAATTTTCACTAGTTCTGCTAGAGGGTCAAGCAATCTTCGCCCTATGGATACCGCTCCACGTACTGTTACATCATTACTTGGGAATTCATCACGAGCTACTTTGCTTGCAGAATATACAGATGCACCATCTTCACTCACAACATATACGTCAACTTTGTGTGGGATGGTCATTCGTTTAATGAAACTTTCGGTTTCACGACTTGCTGTACCATCGCCTATAGCAATAGCTTCAATTTTGTACATTTCTAACAGTTGTGACACTTTTTTCATAGCGCCAGAAGTGTCATTTTGAGGAGGATGAGGGAAAATTGCCTCATTATGTAATAACTCTCCATTTTTGTCAAGGCATACTACTTTACAACCTGTTCTAAAACCTGGATCTATCCCCAAAATTCGTTTTTCTCCTAGTGGAGGTAACAACAAAAGCTGACGTAAGTTGCTAGAAAATACTGATATAGCTTCTAAGTCTGCTTTTTGTTTTGCTTCGCCTAGAAATTCATTCTCGATTGATGGACGTATAAGCCTTTTGTAACCATCAGAAATCGCTTCACAGACTAATTTGACTGACAAATCATTTTTTTGTTCGTGAATAAGGAAGTTTTCGATGTTTTCAACGATAAGTTCATCGTCGACATCTATTGAAATTTTTAAAATTCCTTCTTTTTCAGCCCTCATAATGGCTAAAACACGATGAGATACTGTTTTTCGTAGTGGTTCAGAAAAATTGAAATAGTCTGAATATTTAGCTCCCTCTTCTTCTTTGTTTTTAGATAGTTTTGAGCATATTGAGCCACTTTTAGCAAAATTTCTGCGGACTATAGCTCTTGCAATTTCGTTTTCGTTAATCCATTCAGCAATAATATCCTTTGCACCACCAAATGCCTCTTCTATTGAGGTTACTTCATCGTTTAGAAACTTGTGAGCATAAGATTCTAGGTCTCTATTTTTACGTGAATAGATAACTTTAGCTAGAGGTTCAAGCCCTTTTTCTTTTGCAATTGTTGCACGTGTTCGACGCTTTGGTTTATAAGGTAAATAGATGTCTTCTAAAGTTGTAGAGTCTGTACATTTGTCAATTTTATTGCGCAGTTCGTCTGTTAATTGACCAAGTTCTTCAATGCTTTTTAGAATTGTAGCTTTTCGCTTTTCAAGGTCTACTAGCCTTTCATATTCGTCCTTAATTGCACCTATTTGAACCTCGTCTAGTCCGCCTGTTGCCTCTTTACGATAACGACTTACGAATGGTACAGTTGCACTTTGACTAAAAATTAGGTCGACAACACTTGTTACCCCTTTTAGAGGTAAAGATAATTTCTCGGAAATGAATTTATTTATATCCATTTAAATTCTTATAATATTAAAAGTAACTCCTACTATGTTAGTAATGTGATATGTATATAAAGAAATCTTGTATAAGAATGCTTTATGAAAAACGAAGATAATAATAAACTGTTAAATTTTGTAATATTTTTGAAAAATAATTATTAAAATTACTTAATTTTATGTATCTTTATGTCGAAAATATAATAGTATAAAAAACGAGTATGATGCGAAAAACAAGAAATTCACAAGAAATGGTTGCAAACATATATAGCGCTGTTAAAAGTGTGTTTGTTTTAAACCCTACAGCACGACTGTCTGCAAGGAGAGTTATGGCTAATATGAGAATTAATGTGTCTAAAGAACATATAGCCTTAATTAGTCAAGTTCTTGATAAATTAACTGATGAGGGCTTTTTAGAATTTGTTGCTAACAATAAATTTCAACTTGCTGAACGTACAGAAAGTGGAATTGAAGCTAGAGTTGTAACAATTAGTCCTCGTATGATATTCGTAAAAGCAGAAACTGTTGAAGAAGACATAGTTGTTTTGACAGAAAATGCTCCTAATGTCATAGTAGATGATATTGTAGAGATTATGATACTTCCAAAAAAACGTAGAGGACGTGTTCAAGCTGTAATTTCACAAGTAATTGAGCGTAAGCATACTAAATTTGTTGGAGTTGTTGAACAAGGAGATAACCCTAACTTCGCATTTGTTGTAGTAGGAAGTAAAATTATGCCCAATGATATTTTTGTTACAAAAACAAACTTATTAGGAGCACAAAATAATGAAAAAGTATTAGTTGAACTTACTGATTGGTTTGAAGGTAGCAGAAATCCTAATGGGCGAGTTATTAGTGTATTAGGTGAGGCTGGTAACAACAATACTGAGATGCACGCAATTCTTGCTGAATATGACTTACCGTATGAATTTACTCCACAGATTGAGCGTGCTGCGGATGCTATTCCGACTAAAATAACAAGTCATGAAATTTCTAAACGTAAAGATTTTAGAGACATTGTGACTTTTACAATAGACCCTAAAGACGCAAAAGACTTTGATGATGCCCTTTCTATTAGAAAGATAGATAAAGATATGTGGGAAATTGGTGTACATATCGCCGATGTTACTCACTATGTAAAAGAGGGAACAATTCTTGAGAAAGAAGCTGTTGAGCGTGCAACAAGTGTCTATCTTGTAGACCGTGTTGTTCCGATGTTGCCAGAAAAATTGTCTAATGGGCTGTGTTCTTTACGTCCTAATGAAGAAAAACTGTGTTTTTCAGCAGTCTTCAATGTTACGACCGAGGCAGAAATTGTTTCTGAATGGTTTGGGCGTACAGTGATTAATTCTGACCG
Source organism: Rikenellaceae bacterium (assembly GCA_044433545.1). Taxonomy (GTDB): domain Bacteria; phylum Bacteroidota; class Bacteroidia; order Bacteroidales; family Rikenellaceae; genus JAWXTP01. The sequence continues at coordinate 1,852 of JAWXTO010000017.1, read as the reverse complement.
TCGTTTTACGTATGAAGAAGCTCAAGATGTTATTGAAACAGGTAAAGGAGACTTCTCAGATGAAATATTAGAGCTTGACAGGCTAGCTAAAATCCTTAGAGAGAAAAGATATAAAAATGGCTCTATAGCTTTTGAGCGTGATGAAGTTAAGTTTAATCTTGACGAACTAGGAAAACCTACAGGTGTTTATTTCAAAGAGATGAAAGATGCCAATCACCTTATTGAAGAGTTTATGTTGCTTGCAAATCGTAAAGTAGCAGAGTTTATAGGTCGCAGAAAACCAGGTCAGAGAAAATCACGTACTTTCGTCTACCGTATTCACGATATGCCTAACGAGCAAAAATACGAGGATTTCTCTAAATTTGCTGCTAAGTTTGGTTATGTATTAAAGGCGAAATCTGAGCGTGCTATAGCTAAAGAAATGAATAAACTGTTGAATAACATTAAGGGTAAAAGAGAAGAAAACCTATTCAGTGTGTTGGCTTTACGTTCTATGGCTAAGGCTAAATATTCTACTGACAACATAGGTCACTATGGGCTAGCCTTTGATTACTATTCACATTTCACATCGCCAATTAGACGTTACCCTGATATGATGGTTCACCGTTTGTTGCAATACTATCTTGACGGTGGGGCTTCTGCATCGGTTGACCATTATGAAGAATTGTGTGTACATTCTTCTGAGCGTGAAGTTAGAGCTTCTGAGGCAGAACGTGCATCGAATAAATATAAAATGGTTGAGTTTATGTGTGATAAAATCGGACAAGAATTCGATGGTTATATTTCAGGTATCACAGAATGGGGCGTTTACGTCGAATTGAATGAAACGAAAATTGAAGGTATGGTTTCTGTACGTGACATTTATGATGATAGCTACAATTTCGATGCAGAAAACTATAGAATGATAGGTTCACAGTCTTCTCGTATTATCACACTAGGTGATAGCGTAAAAATTAAGGTCGTGAGAGCTGACTTGAAACGTAAACTGTTAGACTTTGAACTAATATCGCATATTTCACTAACAGAAACTACTCCATATACTTTTAAAACAGTAAAATTGGAGGCAAAACCACGTTTTGATAAGCCACGTGATGAGAGACCAAGACGTAAAAACAAAAGAAGATAGTTTTTGTTGTGAAACAGCCTGAAAATTAAGTTGTTATTGAAATACAAATTGTGATTGACATTATTTTTAATAAAAAAATGAAAGTTTAATTCAATAAATTTTATTATTTGTATTTTAAAAATTATCTTTGTAAAAGAAATATTAATTAGTTCTTAATTTTGAATGAATATTTAACCATTTAGAGTGACGAACGTAAGTAAATTGTGCTTTTGCACCATTATAGAGAAATATGAATTTACCTGAAAAAGTTAATGTCCTGCTTTTAGGCGCAGGAGGAAGAGAACACGCCTTTGCGTGGAAAATTGCTCAAAGTCAACGTTTAGCAAAATTGTATATTGCGAACGGTAATGCTGGAACTGGAATTGTTGGACAAAATATTGAGTATTCTCCGACTAATTTTGGAGCATTAAAGCAGTTTGCGCTTACAAATAACATTAATCTTGTTGTTGTTGGTCCTGAAGAGCCTTTAGTAAAAGGAATACAGGAGTTCTTTACAACTGATGATCAATTAAAGTATATTCCTATTGTTGGTCCTTCAAGAGCTGGTGCTTTATTAGAAGGTAGCAAACAATATGCGAAAGACTTTATGGCTCGTTGTAACATTCCTACGGCTAAATACGCAACTTTCACAGAAAAAAACATTGAAGAAGGTTACGCTTTCTTAGAAAGTTTAAAACCTCCTTATGTTCTTAAAGCTGATGGTCTTGCTGCTGGTAAGGGAGTTAT
>JAWXTO010000016.1:0-21443 GCA_044433545.1 Rikenellaceae bacterium | reverse complement strand
AAGTTTTTTACACCATCATTTGACCTACCAATTTGAACAGGCTGTTTAAGAGTCAGAAACTCTTCTAAACCATCAAGCAACATAGCCTCAATTTCTTTATTATCTATAGGTGTTTGCTCTTCATTTTCATCATTTAGTTTAAATAGCTCACATGTAGTTTCAGGCGTTGGCACAATATTATTGTCTGGTGCAGGTCGTGAAACAACAAGTTTCCAATCGCCATAGTTTACACCCAATCTTTCGACCATAGTTTTGCTATCATAATCAAGATAGCTGAACCACATGCGATTTTCAGAGCGTTTTTCGCCTTTCATATATGAAAGGATATCTTCTCCATTTAATGGATTTTTGTCAGCAGGGATTTCGTTACCCTCATAGGCAATAGCTCTTAGAGTTGGAAAGATGTCGATATAGCCCATACGCTCACGTATCACTTTTCCTCCAACTACACCTCCATTTTTCCACATTGCACATGCCGCAACACGTATTCCTCCTTCATAAGTGAATGTTTTTCCACTGCGCATTATGCCATTATTTGCCGTTCCGACTTTCCCACCATTGTCAGAACTGAATATAATTATTGTATTATCAAGATTTCCACGTTTTTCAACAGCTTCTAATATCTTACCTATATTTTGATCCATACAATCGACCATTGCGGCATAAGTTCTGTCATTTCCCTTTCTGTCAGGATATTTCAACAAATCTTCATCTTTTGCCTGAAGCGGCACATGAGGAGCAGTAAAGGCTACATAAGCAAAATATGGCTTATCTTTAGGGGTGTTCTCAATAAACTCAATAGCATGCTTTCCGATAAGGTCTGTAGAGTAACCTTCTTCGACAAGAGTCTCCCCATTTTGGTGCCAGTCTGGCTGTCCTTCACGAACTCTTGTGAAATAATCTACCGCACCATTTAAACAGCCTACAAATTGTGTGAACCCCCTATTTTGAGGATGCCATTTGCTCTGATTATGCCCAATATGCCACTTTCCAAAACATCCACGATAGTCATAACCTGCCTTTTCTAGCATCTGAGGCAACATTTCTTCGTCAAGGTCAACGCCATAGTCATGTTGAGGTTTTACGCCCGCTCTCATCATTCCAAAATTTATAGGATAACGCCCAGTCATTAACCCTGCACGTGTTGGTGAACTCACAGGACACACATAATAGTTTTCAAGTTGAACACCTTGACGTGCAATTCTGTCAATATTCGGTGTTTTTATGTCGCTACCATGAAATCCGACATCTGCATAACCCAAATCATCAGCAAGTATATATATTATGTCTGGTTGTTCTTGAGCCACAACTGCAAGAGGAATCGCTAAGAGGCTAACTCCTGTAAGTAATTTATTTTTCATTTAGGTTGAATTTTTGTTATATTTGTACAAATATAACAAAAATATGAATAAAAACTGGTCAAATTTCTTCACCGAAGAACAAAACAAGCCTTATTATAAAGAATTACAGCGCATTTTAGCCTTAGAACGTGCAAACTATGATATTTTTCCACCTGAAAACAAAGTCTTTACGGCTTTTGAGCTATGTGCGCCCGAAGATGTAAAAGTTGTAGTTATTGGTCAAGATCCATATCACGACGACAACCAAGCCAACGGACTCGCATTTTCTGTCGCTGATGACATCAAATTTCCACCATCATTAAGAAATATTTTCAATGAACTACATGATGATTTAGGGCTAGACATTCCTAAAAACGGAGATTTGTCTCACTGGGCAAAACAGGGGGTGCTACTTATTAATGCAACATTAACCGTAAGAGCACACGAAGCTAATTCTCATAAAAACATAGGTTGGAGCAAATTTACAGACTCAGTTATAACTTATTTGAATAAAAATTATGACAATATTGTGTATGTTGCGTGGGGAGCTTTCGCATACAAAAAATGTGAACATATAGACACCACAAAAAATAAGATTTTGGCATCTTCTCACCCATCTCCATTGTCAAACAAGAAACCTTTTAAGAAATATCCTCCGTTCACTGGCTCGAAGCCATTCTCTAAAATTAACAACATGCTTTTTGAGTTCAAAAAATCAGAAATTAAATGGTAAAATACAACTTCCTTATAATTTTAAGCACTCTAATAACAATTACATATTAAAAAATTGTTATTAGAGGCTTTTTTTTCATTAAATATAGGTATTTTTTTTAAAAAAATTGTACCTTTGAATGGTGAAAAATTTTTCATTTATAGACTAGTATAAACAAACCTAATTTAATCTATTTTAACCTAAAAAATAGCACTATGATTAACTTAAAAAAACTTAGAGTCACGTTAGGGATTATTTTCTTTACGTTAATAACCTTATTATTCTTAGACTTTACGGGCACAATTCACGCATGGCTCGGATGGCTTGCAAAAATCCAATTCGTTGCAGCTATAACTGCTGCCCATATCGCTATTGTATTATTCTTTATAATCATTACGCTACTTTTCGGACGTATTTACTGCTCAGTAATCTGTCCTTTAGGCGTTTTTCAGGATATTATCTCAAAAATCTCTGCAAAACGTAAAAAGTTCAAAAATAGATTTCGTTATTCTAAACCATTAAAATACCTTAGAATCACTGTATTGGTGTTGTTTGTCTCTATGTTTATAGCTGGAATTGGCTCAATCACATCACTTCTTGAACCATATAGCATCTTTGGACGTATAGCATCTAACCTTTTTGCACCAATTTGGCAATGGGGAAATAACATATTAGCATATTTTGCTGAAAGAGCAGACAGCTATGCCTTTTACACTCACGAAGTGTGGATTAAAAGCCTTCCAACGCTAATCATAGCTGGTGTTTCATTCATAATTGTCATCATTTTAGCATGGCGAGGCGGCAGAACTTATTGTAACACATTTTGCCCTGTTGGAACTGTCTTAGGTTATTTAGCAAAATATTCTCTTTATAAACCAAGAATCGACACAGAAAAATGTAATAGCTGCAAACTATGTGAGATGAGCTGTAAATCGTCTTGTATAGATGCAAAAAACAAAACTATAGACTATAGCCGTTGTGTAACATGTTTTGACTGTACTCTAAAATGTAAAAGGGACGCTTTACACTATGCTAGAAAGCCTAAAAATGTAAAACCTATAGTTGCAGAAAATCTAAAACCTCAACAAACTGAGGCTTCAGAACAAACATCTACTGATAACAGCAGACGTAACTTCATAGCAACATCGTTAGTGTTAGGTTCAGCAGTTGTGAAAGCTCAAGAGACAAAAACTGACGGAGGCTTAGCCGTAATTGTGGACAAAAAAGTGCCTAGCCGTGACACTCACGTTGTTCCTGCTGGTGCTCAAGGCATAAAACATTTCAGTATGAAGTGTACTGGCTGTCAACTGTGTGTTTCTGTGTGCCCCAATCAAGTTTTAAGACCTTCGACTAGCCTTTCAAGACTTATGCAACCAGAAATGTCTTTTGAAAAAGGATATTGTCGTCCAGAGTGTACAAAATGTAGTGATGTATGCCCTGCGGGTGCTATTGTTCCTACGACTAAAGAAGAAAAAACATCTATTTCTATAGGTACTGCAACTTGGATTAAAGAAAATTGTGTTGTTGTAACAGACGGCGTTAGTTGTGGTAACTGTTCTTCAAAATGTCCTGCGGGAGCTATACAAATGATACCATTTAATAATGGAGCATCTAATAACAATAGCCAAGGAACACCTCCAAATGGCGAAAAAGGAGGACGTGGAAACAACAATAGAAACCAAAAAGGAAGTTCACTAATGATTCCTGTTGTTAACATTGCCCGCTGTATTGGCTGTGGAGCTTGTGAATATGTTTGCCCTTCAGCACCTTTCAGTGCGATATATGTTGAAGGTAAAAATCGTCACTCAAGAGTATAGGTAATTTTGTCACTTTCTAAATTGGAAGGTTCTAATTATACCTAAAATTATTTGTGAAATTATTGAATTGAATATTATGAAACAAAATATAAATAGACGAGAATTTTTAAAGATTGTAGGCATCAGTGCCGCTACTGTTGGTGTAGCATCTACAATAGGCTGTAAAGGTAAAAACTTAAATTCTACAGGTCGTGGAGGCACATCAAACACTGAAGTTCCAAAAGGTCAGATTACATGTAAAAAAGTCGCTGGAACAGATGATGATTTATCAATTTTGGCGTATGGATGTATGCGCTGGCCTACTAAAGAAGGTGTACAAAAAGGCGAAAATGTCGTTGACCAAGATGCCGTTAATGAACTTGTAGACTATGCTATCGAACACGGTGTTAACTACTTTGATACTGCACCTATCTATTGTCAAGGATGGAGCGAAGAGGCTACAGGGAATGCCCTAAGCCGTTATCCTCGTGAATCTTACTATATTGCTACAAAGATGTCAAATAAAACTACTTATGACCTTGAGTTTGGCATCAACATGTATAAAAGTTCTTTAAAAAAGCTTCAAACTGACTATATTGACTACTATCTACTTCACAACGTAGGTAGCGACATGCAGTCATTTAGATCACGTTTTCTTGACAATGGGCTTTTAGACTATCTTCTTGAAGAACGTAAAGCTGGTCGCATACGCAAATTAGGCTGGTCTTTCCATGGTGAAGCGGCTGTTTTCGATGAAATATTAGCTATGCACGATGAAGTTCATTGGGATTTTATACAAATTCAGCTAAATTATACAGACTGGCGTAATGCTGCATTTACTTTCGTAAATAACGTTAATGCTGAGTATCTATACAATGAAATAGCTAAGAAAAACATACCTGTAGCAGTAATGGAACCTCTTCTTGGAGGTAGACTTTCTTCTGTTCCAGACCACATTTTCACTCGCCTTAAAGAACGTGAACCAGAAAGCAGTGTAGCATCATGGGCATTCCGTTTTGCAGGCTCTAAGCCTCTTGTTTACACTGTACTAAGTGGCATGGTTTATTTAGAGCACCTACAAGACAACATTCGCACTTATTCGCCACTAAAACCGTTGACTGAAGAAGAGGAAGAGTTCTTAGACGAAACTGCAAACTTGCTTATACAGTATCCTACAGTGGCGTGTAACGACTGTAAATATTGTATGCCATGTCCTTATGGCGTTGACATACCTGCAATTTTGATTCACTATAATAAGTGTGTGAATGAAGGTAACATTTCAAACACACGCCAAGATGAAAACTACAAAAAAGCACGTCAAGCCTATCTTGTAGGATATGACAGAGCTGTTCCGAAATTACGCCAAGCAAAAAAATGTATTGGCTGTAATCAGTGTACACCATACTGTCCTCAAAGAATTGACATACCTGCTCAACTAAGCAGAATTGACCAATATATTGAAAAACTAAAACAAGAAACACTATAGAGGACTTATAATAATGATAGAAGAATTAGTTAAAGAACTTCACGATGGAGGTTTCACACTTCTTATCTGTAAAGACAACGAAATAAGACGCTTTACGGGACGTGGAATAGCCGATATATATGGTTTATACAACGAAAATCCTGAATTTCTTAACGGCTCAACAATCATAGATAAAGTTATAGGCAAAGGCGCTGCATCTATTATGATACTTTCTAAACCTAAAGAGGTTTATACTGACGTTATAAGTGAAAATGCACTAGCTTTCTTCAAAAAATATGACGTAAAGGTCACATACAAAGAATTAGTAAGTCATATTATCCGCAGAGATGGCAATGGATGGTGTCCCGTAGAATTACTATGCAAAGATTTATCGACCGCAGAAGAAGCCTTAACAAAGATTAACGAATTTATGAAACAACAATCTAAATAAAACGAAAAGAATATGCAAACTTCAACATTAAAGCTCTATTCGTTGAGCTATACACAGCTAAAAACCTATTTATTAGCATTAGGTTTTGTTGCAGGTAACATCATCTTACCTCAAATATGTCATTTAGTGCCTCAAGGTGGCTTTATATTTCTGCCTATTTACTTTTTTACATTACTTGCATCCTATAAATATGGTTGGAAAGTAGGTCTATTGACAGCAGTTTTTTCACCTCTATTAAACCACGTTCTTTTTGGCATGCCTCCACTAGCTGTATTGCCTGCTATACTTACAAAGTCAATACTACTTGTTCTTGCAGCTAGCTTTGCAGCACATTATTTCAAACGTGTTTCTTTAGTAATTCTTGTGGCTGTTGTGTTAAGTTATCAAGTCTTAGGAAGCGCAGTAGAGTGGGCAATATTAAAAGATTTTCAACTAGCTATTCAAGATTTCAAATTAGGAATACCAGGAATGTTAGTACAAATTTTCGCAGGTTATTTTCTTATAAAAAAACTATAAAGGCTCAGCCTATTTTATTGATTAGGGGAAATTCACAAAACTTCGGAACTGTGGATTCCCCTATCTTTTTGCGAATCTACCTTTTTGGCAAAAATATCGCCACAACACCTAATATCGGAAGATAAGAAGACAATGCTAACACCTCCTCAACACCGTGTGATTCAGCATAATTACCCCAAAATGCCGCTGCTATGCCTGCTATACCAAAGGCAAAGCCAAAGAAAAGCCCAGAAATCATACCTATTCTATTAGGTAGCAACTCTTGAGCCAATATAACAATGGCAGGAAACGCAGAGGACAACATAAATCCAGCACCAAAACTACAAACAATAGTCCAAGTTAAATCCATATATGGCATCGCTAATGTAAACGGCGTTGCCCCTAAAATTGAAGCCCAAATAACATATTTTCTACCTATTTTATCACCTATAGGACCACCAAGCAGAGTTCCTAGTGCCGTAGCAAAGATAAAAACAAACAAGGCGTATTGTGATTCTTGTATTCCAAGACCAAATTTCTCAATAGTATAGAATGTATAATAGCTACTCATACTAGCCATATAGACATACTTCGAGAAAATCAACATTAACAGAATACCTATATAAAAATAAGTCAGCTTATTAGAATAAGGGCGTGGAATCCAGTCTTCATCTCCAAATTTGGCATTTTTCTTGAGTGTTACTGTTCCGCTCTCGCTAACTGCCCCACTTTCTTTAAGCAGTTTTTTATACCACTTTGCAATCACAACACTAGCAGCAATGCCGACAAAAGCTAAAGACGCCACAAGGGCTGTGTTTTCTCTTCCATAGGGTGCAATAAATAGTGCTGCAAGCAAAGGACCTATAGAACTGCCTAAATTACCTCCCACCTGGAAAATAGATTGTGCCAAACCTTTTCGCCCAGCAGATGCTAAAGACGTAAGGCGTGATGCCTCAGGATGCACTATAGAAGAACCTGCCCCCACAAGAATTACAGACAAAACAATCGTAAGATAACTATCTGCAAAGGCTAGTGCCACTAAGCCGCTGAACGTAAAACATGCTGCTAGTGTTATAAACCACGGATTTGGCTTTCTGTCCAAATAAAGCCCCATCAAAGGCTGCAACATTGAAGCCGAAAGTTGATAATAAAGGTTTAAAAGACCAATTTGCACAAAGTTAAGAGTTAAGTCATCTTTTATTATCGGGTATAAAGAAGTCACTACCGCTTGAAGGGCATCATTACAACAATGACATATACTTAATGACAGAAGTATTCCTATCAACGGAGACGGAGACGTACTATTTTTCATTTTAATAATTAAGGGTGTTATATTTTTCAGTGCACAAATTTAACAAAATTTATAAAACTAGTCTTATTTTAGCAAAATTAAATAAAAAACAGCTATAGTTAACAATATATTAAAAATATCTTATATATTTGTATAATGCGCTTGTGCAAAAGTGCGTTTTACAAAAAAAACTTCATCATTGTAAAATCTTAAATCTCTTATAAAATGCCTAAAATTCCTTTATTAGTAAAAATTTTAATTGCTATCGGACTAGGAGTTCTTCTTTCGACACACCTTCCTATTCCTTTAGTTCGTTTATTTGAAACAATAAACTCTATTTTCAGCAATTATTTAGGATTTGTGATTCCTTTTATCATTTTAGGATTAGTCGCTCCTAGCATTAATGATTTAGGCGGTAAAGCAGGCAAATTATTGCTTATCACAACCGCTCTAGCATATTCTAGTACTGTTTTTGCTGGCTATTTATCATTTTTCACATCAAAATTAGTCTATCCGTCAGCTTTAACTGGCACAACACTTTCAGGCATTGACCTGTCTGACAAAGTTAACATTGCTCCATTCTTTACTGTTGACATGCCCCCATTAATGACCGTTACTTCAGCGTTAATACTTGCATTTATACTGGGGTTAAGCCTTGCAAAACTAAATAACGGATGGTCACAGCTTTCTCAACTGTTAAATGAGCTAAAAAGCATCGTTATGTTGATAATCAACAAGTCAATAATCCCATTATTACCGATATATATCTTCGGAATTTTCTTAAAACTAGGCGCAGAAGGACAAGTTGCTGATGTGTTAGGTCTTTTCTTAAAAGTTATAGGTATAATTTTCGCTTTACATATTGGGCTACTCCTTCTACAGTTTACTATTGCAGGCATTGCAGCACGTAAAAACCCTATAAAAGCACTAGTGACGATGTTACCAGCCTATGTCACTGCACTAGGAACTCAATCTTCGGCAGCAACAATTCCTATTACGCTCGAAAGTGCTAAGAAAAACGGCGTAAGCAACGACATTGCCGAATTTGTCGTACCTCTATGCGCAACGATACACCTGTCTGGTAGCATATTAAAAATTGTCGCTTGTACGCTAGCCATCGCATGGACTACGGGCATGCCTACAGACATTGGATTATACACAGGGTTTATCTTAATGTTAGCTATTACTATGGTCGCTGCCCCTGGAGTGCCTGGTGGAGCAATTATGGCTGCTCTTGCGATATTAAGCTCTCACCTTGGATTTAACGAAACACAAATCGGACTTATGATTGCCCTTTACATCGCTATGGATAGCTTCGGAACAGCTTGTAACGTCACTGGAGATGGCGCAATCGCCCTTATCGTTAATGCCATATATAAAAGGAATAAAGTTTAAGGGGACTTCTAATAATTATGATATAAAAAAGGTCAATTTGCAAATCTGAAACTTGCAAATTGACCTTTTTTTATAAAGAATCTTAACCTATATTTACTAGAATCTAGCTTGTAAACGAAGTGTAAAGATGTTATCTCTTAAATCTTTTGAATAATTATATCCATTGGCAGCATTTGTAAGGTTTGCACATTTTTCATTCCAAACTACTTCATAGTTTGCCATTACTCTAAACGTTTTAGAAATGTCCCAGATGAAACTAGAGCTTAAAGTTTTGAATGCTACATCAGAATAGCCTGTTCCTGAGCCAGCACCTATCTCAGAAGCACTGATTTGGCGGTTTGGATCATAGAAATCATAACGTGCAGCTACTGAAAACGGTGACTGTTTGATACCTTGTACTAAGTATATAGCATAACCTGCAAATTTACGATTATAAACAGATGATGCAATAGCACCTGTTGGGCTCATAGATGATGAATATGTACCTGGCTGTTGTCCTAAGATATAATCACCACGTAAGTTTGTTCTACCAGCTTCTGTGTTGATTGTAAATTGAGCATCTACACCCCAATAGAATCTTTTAGAGTATAAACCTTCAGCATTAGTGTTTTCTGTGTAAGATTTTGTGTCATCGTTAAATGTATAGCTTGATGCCACATCGTTTCTCACTTGACCAGCATACACTGAAGTACCTAAACCTATCTCTACAGGATCAGTTTTTTTATTGAAAGCTAATCTTCCGATGAAGTCTTTAGCGTTATTAGTTTCGCTGTTTATACCGTTACCATTAAATAAACCACCATTAAATGTGAAAGCATTTAAAAACGAACCTTCTTTACCTTGTAGTGTAATTTTAGCACCCACATCTCTACTTCCTGGGAAAAGATTTTGGTATAATCTGCTACGCTCTGGAGTTTCACGTTTGCTAGAAGAGTTTGTCACTTCATATCCAAAAGGACGTTTGAACACCCCTGCTGTAACACCAAAAACTTTAGATTTTAATGTGTATCCTAAATAAGCATCCTTTAAGCTTATGCCTTTTTCTGTAACGTCTACTTGGATGATACCTGTCACACCTTCATAGTCATAATTAAATTTGAAACGACCTCTTCTTACTGCAAAGCGGTTGTTTTCGTCAGTTGGGAAAGCACCGCCATTGAAAGAAGTTAACGCACCATCTTCTTCTGCCAATTGCCATTGTGCTTGTATGTAACCAGTAACCTTAACACGAGATTTTAACTCTGTAGCGAAAGATGATACTTGTTTATTTAGTTGTTCAACTTTGATAGCTAACGAGTCAACGTTCGCTTCTTGAGACTTTGCAGTCATAGGAGCAATATACGCTAGTGCACCTAGTAATGTTAGAGTAAATAACTTCTTCATAAATAGTGTATTAATTATATTATGCGACAAAATTAATATTAATTAATAAATATTATTCATTTTTAACATTAAGTTATTGTTAATTAACAGTTAACATTAAATTAACATTGGCTTTACACGCTTTAATACAATGATTTATAATGCAATTTAATGATATTTCAAAAAAGGAGAATATCAAAGAAGAAGTGACTTTCATTTAAATAAGTTTATTGTTAGGCAGAAGATCACAAATACCCCAAAAACGTCAAAACCTACGTTCAACAAAATTCCAAGTGTCACAAATTCTCAAAATCGCCTCTACACTAGCTTGTAGGGGCGATTTTTGCGTTAAAAAAAATGGGTGAGTCTAAAAAATCGTTACGGATGTTATCACAATTATTCCAAATCTGATTTTTACATTTACCGAAAATGCAGAAATATCGTAAAATTCTAAACAACACGGTTTCCTTTCAGCATTTAATCATTTTTTTAATAATTCTAAATTATATCATTATGGACAATAGAAAAGTTGTAAGATTCCGCCTCGACAATGGCGAATGGAGAAGTAAGGTGTATTACACAGAACCAAAAGAGCAAGAGGCTGACGAAGAACATCCAAAAACGGACGCAAAAGACGATTCGGTGTGGTCAAAACCTAAGTACGATACTGCAAAATATGAAAGTTACATTCATTATATGCAAGGAATTGAGAAAGAAAACACAACGGAAAATAAAACTCTATTTAATCGAAAAATCACAGCAAGTTGGGGTGAATTACAGCCTGAGCTCACCAAAGAAGAGCATCAATTTTCAGCCGAAGCACATAAATATTCAGCTGAAATGTTGATAGACACTCTAAAAAATGAAAACGCAACCAAAAATATCGAAAGATTAAGCAAAATGAGTAGAGAGGAGGTTGAAACAGAATATAAATTCACGAATAAATTTGCTTTGTCTAATATAGATAATATCGAGCAGCGAGTAAATAACGCCTTTCTAAAGGGTGAGGGTTTAGAGGACGTTACAATCAATGGTAAAATTTACCAAGGGCTACTTTTTGATGAAAACAGCCAGCAATCTAAAATGTTAAAGGAGAACGGTACTTTCAAAACTTACTATAACAACTACCTCTCTTGTATGAAAGAGATAATCAGCGAGTCAAGTGATGCAAAAGATATTAATATTGAAGCTATCTCTATGAAATTGAAGACCAAACTTGGAAAACCTGATTTTAGCACAATAAAAAACCTTGTTTCCTACGATTATTTCGGTTTAATGGGCGGTACTCAAAATATTAAAGTATATTTTGAGATAATACCTACACCAAATGGTGAATACAACCTAAAAACCACGATGAATATCAACGATTGGTACGGAGCTGACGAAGGCGACATAAACGGATCAAGAGGGACTTTTAAAGGAAACATAAAAGGACTAAAGGCATTTTTCTATCTGCAACACCATTATGATTGCAAGCCATTTCCAACACAAATTATTTATAAATCAGAAAATACTTTAAAGTTGGACAAGTAACCAAATCTTATTATATTTGTAAGCTCTATCCTTCTTGCGAGAAGTGTTTAATTTAATTACATACATATATGGAAAAAACAAAAGATGAAACTAAGGGCATATATGCAACCATAATAAAATTGATGAATCGATATATTATATTTCACTTTTATGCTGGTATATTACCCATAATTTTTTCGGTTGTATATTTCTCTATTCATATAGAAGCAGTTCATAAATACGAAATAACAGAAGAGTATCCTTTCTCTGTTATGGTATTCTTGTCTGCTGTGATGTTTATTCCTGCTTTTATATGGTTTGTTTTGACCAAGTATATAAAAAATATAAAACGTTATATCACTACAATATTTTTTATATTGTTCATATGCAGCGAAGTAATTTTATGTGATATTATGCTAATGCTGTGGGCGTGGAGGATATAAAAAAAACGTCAACATCATTATGGATGTAAGCCATTTCCAACGCAAATTATACACAAATCTGAGAGTAAAATTAAACTTGACAATTAGATTTTAAATCATTATCTTTGACCTATATGTATTTATTTTTTAAAATACATATAGGTCAAAGATAAAAACATGGTGTTATGGCTCAACAAAAGAACAATAATATGAAAACAACTGATAAACTATCTAGATATATTTGCATAGTTGCATATATCAGCCTATATCCAACACTTATAATATTTCTACATAGCTGGCTTAGCATTGATTTACATCCTATATTTAATTTTTACTCAACTAATGTTTATAATATTTATATTGATTTAAGTTTAATGTTTCCATCAATAATATGGCTTTTAATAACTAAAATTTTCAAGAACATTCATCCATCTGTAACTATAATATATTTTTCTCTATTTGTTATATGGCAATTTATAATCCTTATTTTTGCTTTTCTTTTTTGGTCTATTGTTATAGCCGAACAAACTGCGAATCTCTCTTGAATAATACAATAACATCATGATTACAAGCTATTTCCAATGCAAATTATACACAAATCTGAAAATAAAATTAAACTTGATAATTAGATTTTAAATCACTATCTTTGACCTAGATGTATTAAAAAAAATAAATACATCTAGGTCAATTCTAAAAACATGGTGTTATGGCTCAACAAAAGAACAATAATATGAAAACAACTGATAAACTGTCTAAATATATATGTGTATTTGCATATATTTGTTTGTACCCTGCTATTTATATGAACCTAAGCATCTCTATTAAAAGCACATGTAAATTTTTATTTTTTTATTCAGATACTGTTTTATTTATATTTTGGGGATTGAGCTATCTTTTTATTCCTGCTGTTTTATGGCTTATAGTGACTAAAATTTTTAAAAATATACATTCTGTAATAACTATTATATATTTTTCACTATTCGTTATTATGCAATTCTTCATTTTTATTTTTATATTTTTGCTTATCATCTAAACGAGTCAAACGAGCCAGTGTTTTAGCTATAATATATTTCACATCGGGGCATTATAACAAAAAAAGTTCACCCTATTCTTACTAAGAACAAGATGAACTTTTTTATTAACCGTTTTATTTACGAACTATTTTTAACGAATTTCGATAGTATTTTTACCTACTTTAAGCTCTATAGTCATAGTATTTTTTGGAAGTTTATCACCATTGTATTTCACGCTAACATCGCCATCTTCAACAACCTCAAAAACAGCTTGCATATTCGCAGGAACTACAATTTCGTACACTTTTTTCGATTTTGTAGCCTTGTATTTACCGCTAATGTCACCTAATAAAGTCGGAACTACAATTTCACTTGACGTAAGGTCAGCAAGTTGTGGTTTAACGACTGCTTTTTTGAATGCAGGCGCAGTTGGAGTGATACCCCACATCATACGAGATATTAAATTAGCAGGTGTTGCTCCCCAAGCATGGTTCCAGTCAAGATTAGCTTTATACTTAATGTCCCACGCCTCTAAAGTCATAGTAGAACCGATTTTTATCATGTTATACCAACTTCTGTCAGTAGTATTTGTCATTAAATCTAGCGCATATTGTGCTTTTCCAGCTTTATACAACGCCTCAAACAAATATTGAGAGCCATAAACACTACAACGTAATCCACGAGACTCTACAAAGTCTGCAACCGACTGAACATGTTCTTCAGGAACCATATCAAAGGCTAGAGGCATCATGTTGCTGTGTAAAGATGAGTGTGTTGAGCCTTCTCCGTCGATATAAATGCCTTTTTCTGCATCAAAAAGCTTCTCATTGATAGTATTTTTCACTTTTTCAGCCATTTCTGCAAAATAAACACTTTCATCGTCACGCCCTATGACAGCCGCCATTTCTGACATAACAGTCATCGAATAATAGAAGAAACAGTTAACAACAGTATTATATGGCATCATTTCATGGTCATCACGCTCACCCATTTCTTTAGCTGTTTTCGTAAATGCAGCCATAGGCCAGTCAACAATGTCCTCAACAGGTTTATTTACACTAGTATAACCAAGCTCTTTCATATAGTCTTTAGTTATTATCTCATTTTTAGCACTAATAAGACCATCTTCACGAGCCAATTCGTGTAAAGATTTAAGTTTTAGCTTCTCAAAATATTTTTCGATGATGCGAGTGTCGCCTGTGTAATAATAATCTTGATAAGCTATCATTGTTGTGTGCAACAACCACTCTGTAGGCCATGTTGCATGACTCATAAAGTATTCTAATGACTTTTTACCTATCGCATATTCAGCATCAATTGCATAGTGGCATAATTGATTGATATAAGCGTCAGCTTCATAAGGGATACGCTCACGGTCACCATCAATATAGTAACCTAAGAAGTCAGTAGCTTGAATTGTATATTTACAAATCTCCCAAATATCATCTAACATTTGATTTGAAGATGAAAACTTGCCTATATCCTCTTTATAACCATCAAGAACTCGTCTTGTAGGTTTAAAATCGTTTACATTATTAGTATAACCATACAGTTCTACATATCTAAACGGCATAATCACACCCATAGAATCAGGAATAGGAATAGCAGCAACTCCTGTGTTACGTTTGTCTGTTTTGAAAATCGCTTCATAAACAAATTCTCCAGCTTTAACAGGTACACGTAACTCTTGGAAACGGATAGTGCCTTTAGGTTTTGTTTCTAGGCGACCCGTAGAGTCAAGTTGCTCACCAATTCTTACACATAAAGTGTCGTCTTGAGCTGATTTATACTCAAAAAAGATGTTTCCGAACGCTGCTTTTCCATAGTCAAATTGATAATGATTATCAGCTACTTTCTTCACACCTACATAAGAATCTTTTCTGATGTAAACTGGATTATCACTAACAATACTAGTTTTTTCTTCAGTTTGTGCAGCCATTTTGAACTCTTGGATATATGAATATTCACTCACATCCTTAGAATAATCCCAAAAGCGAACTTTCCAATAGTATTTTGTGTCAGCCTGTAGAGGTTTTCCACCATAAACTACTGCGCTACATTCGTTACTCGTCACTTGACCACTATCCCACATGTCAGCAAGCCCAGCTTCAAGCTCACTCTTTGAACTTGACACTAAAACTTGATAAGATGTTTGTGAAATAGCACCTGAATTTAGCTGCCAACTAAACATAGGGTTCTCAGAATTGATAGTTGTCAGTTCTGGGTTTCTAATATAGTCAACTCTTAATCCAAATGGGTATATTTTAGCTTCATCCTCATTAAATTCATACGATGCAGGAGATTTATCTGCTGCATTTAACTGAACAAACGGCAGTAAAGCTAATGATAATGTAAATAGGGTAATAAGTTTCTTTTTCATGTATGTTATGATAAAATAAAAAGACCAATTAACAATTGAAATTATATATGAATCATTAATTGGTCTTTGTGAATACTGTTTATGTTATTAGAATAACGGATATTGAACAAATACTTCTATTGCTTGATATTCTGCCATCCCTAGTTCGTCATATAAGGCTGCTGTAGCTTGTGTTCTATCCTCAGCACGTTGCCAGAACTCACGGCTGTCATCACCTGGGAAAGGAACAATATCTTTTTGTGAAAGGTGACGATAAATTGCGTGTCTTTTCTTAATCACTTCACTTGGACTAAGTGGAACTGCCATGTCTACCATGTCTAATTCCCACTCTTGCCATGCTCCACGATATAACCATAGGCGACAATCTTTCAACCATTCATCATCTTTGATTTCTTTTAAGGCTGCAAGCACTGCTTCGATACAAACACGGTGAGTTCCGTGAGGGTCAGAAAGGTCTCCTGCTGCATAAATTTGATGAGGTTTAACTTCACGAAGTAATTTTATTACGATTTCTATATCAGCATCTGAGATACCTCCTTTTTTAACAGAACCTGTCTCATAGAAAGGTAAATTCAAGAAGTGTACGTTAGTTTTATCATTTAAACCTATGAAACGGCACGCAGCTTTAGCTTCACCACGACGAATAGAACCTTTCATCATTCTTAAATCATAAGGCTCTGCTTCACCTTTTACTTTGTTTGCGATAATGTCAGCATATTTGTCGTAAATGTCTTCAAAACCACATTCACGAGCTGTGTCAAGGTGTTGTAAAACTACCTCATCGTGAACTGCAATATTACCAGAAGTTTCATAAGCTACGTGTACGTCATGCCCTTGAGAAGCAAGACGAATGAATGTTCCACCCATAGAAATTACGTCATCATCTGGGTGTGGAGAGAATATTATAACCTTTTTAGGGAATGGAGCTGATGGTGCAGGACGTGTTGAATCATCAGAGTTTGGTTTTCCACCTGGCCATCCTGTGATAGTGTGTTGAAGGTCGTTAAATACTTTGATATTAATGTCTGAGAAGTTGCCACAAGCATCAAGTAGTTGACCTAGAGAATTATCAATATAATCTTTGTAAGAAAGTTTCAAAATTGGTTTGTTAACCTTTTGGCACAACCATAAAACTGCTTTACGAACAAATTTATTGTTATCCCAAATACAACTACCTACTAACCATGGTGTTTTAACACGAGTCAACTCTGTAGCTACGTTGTTTGTTATGACAACTTCACAATCTTTGTGTCCTTGAAGAGCTGTAGATGGAATTGCGATATCTTTTGGACCTTCTAAAGTGTTGTAAATAGCATCAGCTTTTTCTTCACTCCATGCAAAAAGAATGACTTTCTTAGCCGAAAGAATTGTTGAAATACCCATAGTTACGGCACGGCTAGGAGTGTTTTCTACTCCATAAAAACGAGAAGCTAGACTTTCACGAACAGCATTACTTAAAGCTACAACACGAGTTTTGCTGATAGCATAAGTTCCTGGTTCGTTATATGCTATTTGTCCTAATTTGCCAACACCTAAAAGGATAAGATCTATGCCTCCTAAAGACTCGATAACTTTTTCATATTCATTACAGAAAGCTGATTTACTTGTTAAGTCAATACAGTTTTCGATAATGTGTGTATTTTCTGGTTTGATGTTAACCTCATTAAGAAACTCTTGGTGAATTTCATAAGAACGACTTTGTTGATCTGACCTTCCTATAGGATAATATTCGTCAAGACTAACAACAGCCACATTGCTGAAATCAACTTCTCCGTTTTGGTATGCTTTTACTAATGATTGATAGATTGGTACAATAGATTTACCTGTAGAAAGACCCAAAACGAACAATTCGTTTTTAGCTTCCTTTTCTTTAATTGCAGCGATAACTTTTGCTACAACAAGTTCTACTCCTTCTGTTAAAGTAGAATGAACTGATGTAGGAATTTTCTCGAAACGAGTAATTATATCGTCGATTTCTTCACCTGTGAAGCCACCTTCATTTGTTAAATTGTAATTTGACATAATCTTTATTTTTTTTATTTTGTATTTTCTATAATTTTAGTAAAAAGTTCAGTTTGTGTCATGCCCATAGCTTTTGCTTGTTGAGGAATAAGACTTTGTGCACTCATTCCAGGCACTGTATTCACTTCAATTAGATATGGCTCTTCATCTTTTACTATAAAATCTATCCTCACAAGTCCTCTTAAACAAAGTGTTTTATAAATGTCTACCAAAATAACATCTAGCCTTAACTTAGCTTTTTCGGAGATACGTGCAGGCGTTATTTCTTTTGATAATCCTTTATATTTTGCTTCATAGTCAAAATATTCAGTTTCTGATATTATTTCTGTACATGGGAAAACCGTTTCTTCTCCATTTAAAATCATTACCCCACAACTAATTTCTGTACCTGTTATTTTTTCTTCTAAAATGACACGCTCACTTTCGACATACGCCTTTTCAATCGCAGGAATAAGCTCTTCTTTAGTTTTAACCATCGTGACTCCAAAGCTGCTGCCCGCAGCACAAGGCTTCACAAAGATTGGAAGACCTAATTCTGAAACTATTTGGTCACAATCTACATCCTCTCCACATACAATCACGATATCTTTAGCCATTTTTATGTTATTTGACGAAAGTGCTCTTTTTGTAAGTGCTTTATCAAAGGTAACTGCTGAGGCTGTCACTCCACACGTCGAATATGGCACATTTACAAGCTCAAAATAAGACTGTAATATACCGTTTTCTCCGGGCGTACCATGTATATTAATTAATGCGTAATCAAATTTGATTTCTTCATTATTAATTATTGTAGAAAAATTATTCTTATTTATTTCTGTATCCGCTTCTTTGACATACCATCTTTTACTGCTTATATCTACGATATAAGGTTCGTAACGATTTCTATCTAACTCGTTAAATATATTTAGCGCACCTTTTTCAGATATTTCTCTCTCTGTCGAATCACCACCAGCAATGATAGCAATTTTTAACTTGTTCATAATAACGGTTAATAATTTAGTTCTAAAAACTCTACTTTTCCATTACAAATATCAAAAAATTAATTCAATATATCAAATTATTTCGCACAAAATTTATATATTCTAATTGAAAAGTATCATCTAATAACCTATTTTAATAACATAATCACATATAATCAATAATTTTAACTTGCTGATTCATTGACATTGTTATATTACATATCTATTTAGCATAACAATTATGAAATAATAGCGATTTTAATACATCATTAATAAATTTACTCACCAATTGTATTTTTAGGATATATTTATTATATTTGTTGCTCGTAAACTATAGGGGGCTAATTTCTCCCTAAAATGTTTTTCGGTCTCTAACGCCTCTTTTCGATTTGACAAAAATAGGCACTAGAAACCACCACAGTAAATTTTTGCAAAACCAAAAATAAACAATTATTAACTGAAAATTAAAATCAGGGAGAAAGTAAAATTCCCCTATAAAAAAATGAAAATGAAAATGAAATTTAACAAATTTGCCCTAACGCTTGTATTTGTTGTATTATCAGCCCCATTATTTTCTCAAATAAAGGTCGCTTGTATTGGCAATAGCATCACTTTTGGTGCAGGAGTCGTTAACAGAGAATTAAACTCTTATCCTGCTCAACTTCAAGGATATTTAGGAGATGAATATGAAGTGTATAACTTTGGTGTAAGTGGCACAACTGTTCTATCTAAGGGAGATAAACCTTACATAAAAACAGAAGAATATAAAAAATCACTAGAACTAAAACCTGATATTGTATTAATTAAATTAGGTACAAACGACTCTAAAATTCACAACATAGAACATTTTGCTGATTTTGATGATGATTACCATGATATCATAAAATCATACCAAGATGCAAACCCAAAAGCGAGAATCATCTTAATGACACCAGTGAGATGTTATCAAGACGACGAAACTAAAATTTCTAATGATCGAATTAGAGAGAAAATTGCTCCTGCAATTGAAAAATTAGCTTATGATAATAGTCTTGAAATTTTTGACACATATTCTCTATTTGGCGAGGAATATAAAGAAGCCGTTTTCCCTGACAAAATCCACCCTTCATCTATTGGTGCAGGAATTATGGCAATGAATCTATACAGATATCTAACTTTAGACAGAGATAAAGTCTTTAACATATTTGGGCTTATCTCGACTGAAGGTCAACACTTTAATTTTCACGGTTATCAAGGACAATTATATATTATTGACAATGTTGCTTTTAAAATTGTACGACCTAAATTTGCAAATAATAAAAGAACTTGGGTTTTGCGTGCTAGATTCTGGGATCACGAGCCTCAACTTGACATTAAATTGTTAGAGCTTGGTTACCACCTTATTTATTATGGAGTTGAAGATTTATATGGCTCTGATGAGGCTGTTAGCAGATTCGATGGAGCACATAGAAGAGCTACATTGTTTGGTTTAAGTGAAACTGTCGTGCTTGAGGGCATGAGTAGAGGTGGTTTACCTGTTTATAATTGGGCAGCAAAAAATCCTAAGAAAGTTTCTGCGATTTATGCAGACGCTCCTGTGATGGATTTGAAAAGTTGGCCTTTAGGCGAAGGTAAATCTGCAGGCAGTGAAACTGACACTCAAAAAATGATGAAAGCTTATGGCATGAAATCAAAAGATGATGTGTTAAAATACAAGAAAAACCCTATTGACAACGCAAAAGTATTCGCAAAATATGAAACTCCTATACTTCACGTTGTCGGAGAAGAAGACGAAGTTGTTCCTGTAGACGAAAATACAGCTATTTTTGCAGAAAGATTACGTGCCGAAGGTCATGACATGACAATCATATCAAAACCTGGCGTTGGACACCACCCTCACTCGCTTTCTGCACCAGAACAAATCCTTCGTTTTATATTAAAAGCTGATGGATTATTTGAAAATCACTGTGTTGTTCCTGTTAGAGGCTATGAGTACAGAGCTGCTGCTGGCTGGTTAAAAGGAGCTGACTGGAATGCTGTTGCTGAAGACATTACTGTTACATTAAAGAAACAACATGTTGACATTTTAATGCTTGGAAACTCTATAACTCAAGGAACTAACAGAAATAGAGCTTTAACAGCTGGAAATAGAGATTTGACTCCTTATTTTAAAGAATATTCGTGGGAATCTGCTGGCATTTCGGGTGACAAAACACAAAATCTATTATGGAGAATCCAAACAGGTGAATATAATTCGGCAACACCAAAATATGTGACTATCGCCATTGGAGTTAACAATTTAGGTGCGGACGACGATGCTCCATCGACATTAGAAGGCATTCTAGCTGTAACAGAAGCTGCAAAAATAGAGTTCCCTAATTCAAAAATCATACTTTTTGGACTTTTACCTACAATGTCTACAGAGAAACGATTAGAAGACTATTACACTATACAGTCAGAACTTAAAAAGCTAGATTTAGGAGAGCAAGTTACGTATGTTGACCCTACTCCTCACTTCACAGACGAAGAAGGGAAGCCTAGAACAGACCTATATCGTCCTGACATGATACACTTAATTGACAAAGGATATGAAGTTTGGTGTAATTTAATTTATGACACTATCAAGGGTGTTACCCGAGACTAATACATCGGTGATTCATAGGCAGTTAAACTAAAGTATTGTAAATAAAATACCTTTATTTTCGCTAAAAACCTTAAAAATGGAGGTAATTGCCCCTTAAAAATTTTGCATCTAAAGGCGTCCCGCCTTTTATAATAAGTTTTATACTTTTTGAAAAAGTACGCCCAGAGGGCTTCAAAACTCGCTTTCTTTTGCCTTTAAGGGCAAA
>JAWXTO010000015.1:0-21838 GCA_044433545.1 Rikenellaceae bacterium | reverse complement strand
GAAAACACAATACGTCTTATAGCAATTGAGCAAAGAGAAATTGATAACACTGGTGAAATTAGTGGTAGAGCAGACGAAGGAACTTACCAAATTGGAGCATATAGTCACTCTCAACGAGTTGAGAATAAAGAAAGATTTGGACTATCTTACAACTATAGAGTCGCTTATGTAGATATGCTTATTGTAGATTTACACGCACGACACGGTGTACTTGTAATGGAAGGTGAACCGATAGTTACTTATATGCCATACAACAACCCTGAGATGTTAGACATGCACACAAAAATGTTGCTTAGGCCAGAGCAATTCTCAGATGTTCAAGATGGTATGATATTTAATGTTTACGCTGGTGACGATTATATAGGTAAGGTTCAGACAACTTATCAGTCTACATTTATTAGTGATCATAATGTAACTACACAAGATAAGTATGAGCGAAATTATAATCAACAAGATATTGTAGTTCGTGCAGAATTCCTTGACAAAGCTTGTGTTTATCGAAAATATCAAGTTGATAAATTTCCGTTAAGGCTAGTGAGATATAAGTGGGATTGGTTGAATGAATTTATGGAAAAAGAACATGCTGAACAACGTAGCAATAAGAGTGATAAAGAGCAACTAAAAGGCATTCATAAAAAAAACAACATTGAACCTCTTCAATAAAAATTTGATTAGGCATTATTTAAAAAATAGAATTATAACTTAAATAAAGAATATAGCAATGAATAATACATCTTTATATCAGTTTGAGATTTTCACCAATAAAGCAGGTCAGAGAATTGTAGTTGTTGGTGATGAATTAGTAACTCAACCACAGTCGGAAATACACTATGAAGATTTTGATGGAGTTTTATACAAAACATCAGACCAAAGGTTGATAAGACACCAATTTACTAACGTTTTAAGTGTATTTACACACGATGCCTTTCAATTTAAGCCTGTATTTTTTCCGACTAAAACTACAGATAATGACTTAATTAGTTCATGCGATGGTTTAGCAGATGATATAGATTCACAACTATTAATTGACGAAATAAAGAGGATACAAACTCGTATGGAAGTGCTTGGCTTTAAGATTTTCCATCGTGAACCTAGCTTTTGGAATAATGACAATCACTTTTATGCATTTGTGAGACACGGTTTGTCAAGAAATGACAGACTTCCAAAGATGGAAATCGTGAAAGGTTCACCTTTTGGATATATTCACCCTATTCTTTATGTAATGTTACAAAGTTTGAACATTTCAGCAAAAGAATTTTTAGCGGCAAGATCTAAATTTCAAGGTGAATATAGCTTTTTAGCCCCTGAAGAGATAGTATGTATTGCACATGTTTGTCCAAAGTGTTATGATAAGGGTATGATTTATCAAGAAACATGTCCAAAGTGTGGTTCTATAGACATCGAAGAACACAACATGATTCACCACTTTAGATGTGCAAATATCTCTCCTGAGAAAACATACATGAAGGATGGAAAACTTATATGTCCTAAATGTACTAAAGAGCTTCATCATATTGGGGTTGACTATGACAGACCTACTACATCTTACTCTTGTAATAAGTGTAGCATTAACTTTTCAGAAGCTAAGATGATATGTGAATGTGAGACATGTTTGACGAAATCACCTGCTGAAAGTTTAGTTCCAGTACAAATGTATAACGTGATTTTCAACCAACGAGGACGTAGTATTTTGCCAATTACTGACCATATAGAGGATTCAGATCAGATAGCTAAATTCCCTAATATATTGTCATTCAACCAATTTAAATCAATTTTAGAGGTTAGGCTTAACATTATATCGAACCTTACTAACGATAATCACATTTTACGTGTTTACAGAACAACATTCTTAAATCCTGAACAAATGGATTCAATTGCTCAAGATTTAGTATCAACCATCTATCATCATATACCTTATGCTAATATTTGTGTTAGAAAGAATGTAGCATACCTTATGACTGAACGAACATCACCAATTAGTGACAAAGAATTAAAAGAAAGTACACAACTGATATTTGGACAATTAACAAAATTAAATACAAATATGGATTATCTAGAATATGATTTATCTATGACTCCAAATGATTTTGTTGCACTGATTTAGAACTACACACAAAAAATTACCTAAGATATGACAATTTTTTCGACTATATTCAATTATATTAACGACCTTCTTGTTGGCGTTACATTTGAGAAGTTGGTAGCAATTTTCTGGTTTCTATTTTTTATAGAGATACCTCGCTACTACTTATTAGATGTTATCGTTCTATTGCGTCGTTGGATATATTCTGATATTCGTCATAAAAGAGAAGTCAATGCCAAAATAGAACTTTATACAAAAAATCCATTTGTTTCTATCATAGTTCCAGGCAAAAACGAGGGTAAACACATTTACAAACTTACTCAATCACTTAAAGAACAGACTTATCGTAACTTTGAACTGATAGTTGTAGACGACGGATCGGACGATGATACAAAGACTATCTGTGAATCACTTAAAAAGTGTGGATTAATTGATAAATTTTATTCAGTAGGTGAACGTGGGGGTAAAGCTAGTGCTGCAAATTTAGCTTTAATAGAAAACAAATCAGACATTGTTGTACACCTTGATGCTGACTCTTCGTTAGATAGAGATGCGCTAGAACAAGTGTTAATTCCATTCTATACAGGCAAAAATGTTGGTGCTGTTGGAGGATGTGTTAAAGTTCGTAACTCTGACGATTCATTATGTACAGTGATGCAGTCGATGGAGTACCTTGAATCAATTCAAGTAGGACGTACAGTAACTTCAGATTTGGGTGGATATCGTACTATCTCAGGTGCTTTTGGAGCTTTTCGTTCTGATGTTCTAAAACAAGTAGGAAAATGGGATATTGGACCAGGGCTAGACGGAGACATTACACAAAAAATACGTAAATCTGGTTATAATGTCGTTTTTAATCCTAAAGCTATATGTTTGACAAACGTGCCGACGAAGTTTTCAGCACTTTACAAACAGAGACAAAGATGGAGTAAGTCGCTTGTTAGGTTTAGACTTCGTAAACACTCTAATGTGTTTAATCTATTCTCATCAAACTTTAGAATATCGAATTTTATAACAAATTTAGATAATGTCGTCTTTAATTTATTTTTCGACATTTTATGGCTTTTCTATATGCTTTCGTTCTTAACATATCAACCATACGGATTGTTAGATTTACTGCTTTTGAAGTTCTTAATCACTATTCCACTAGGGTTCATATCGTTCATTATGAGTATGATGCTTTCAGAGAGAAGAAGTGAAGAACTAAAAATGTTCATTTTTGTACCTCTACAGCCAGTATATTCAGGTTATTTTTTAAGAATAACACGTATAATCGCAACATTTAAAGAGTTTTTCTTTTTCAGCTCATACCGTGATAGTTGGAACCCTAAAAAAAGTTCAAAATGGGCACAAATTGATAAACTATAAGAATTTAATATTACAATAAACACAAGAATTAATCACACTAAAAAAATTATTAAAATGAAGACGACAAAAATCACAATGTTGTTACTACTATCTTCTATGGTATTAGTCTCATGTAACAAAACAGATGAAGTTTCGCCGCCATCATCAAGCAGCACAAATTCTGTAACACTTAGAAATGAAATAGATGCTTCACGTTTAAGTTCAATGAATGTTAACGAAGACATTTGGACACGTAGCACGGGCTCTTATGCAGGAGACATCACTATTCTTGATTGCCCAAGTGTTCCTACAGCTAATTTAGTTGACCTTTCAACAACTGAATCATGGGGCTATAGCGCACAAAGTGGCGAAGTTCTTTATGTTCCTAGCGGATACACACACAGCGCTGCTGTAGGATTTACAAGCACTGGTACAGATTTATACGTAGCTGGTAACCTTGTTATTGACCCTTATACATGGGGTAAAGGAACAATCTATGTTCTTGAAGGTGCTAGTGTAACGTTCCCAGCGGGATATGCACTTAGCGATATTGAAGTACAATCATGGGGCGACATGATATTCGAAGGAAACTTTACATTAAACTCATCTTCGGCAATTTACAGCTATTCTGACAGCCCTATCGAATTAAAAGGTAGCGGTCATGAACTAACACTTCAAATCAACTCTAATTTTGAGGTTGTTGGTAGTGTAACAGCTGATAAAATTGAAATCGTAGGAGCAGATGCATATAGTACAGCTCGTACTGTTAAGTTTGGTAGCTGTGTAAATGTTAGCACATTTGACGTTTCTAACTATGGTGAAGTTTATTTATCTTCTGCTGGATTAGTTGCTGATGTTGTAGACCTACATTCTTACTCAAATATTTATCTAACAAGTGGTACTTTAGTTTTGGTTACTGACGCTATCAATTTTGAAAACTATTCATGTTTTGTAAATTTAAGCACAGACTATGCTGTAATTGATACAAAATTAGTAACTATAGATAACAACACATTTATTAACCGTATCAATGGTGGACCTGTAGATTTAAATTACGAAACAATTGAGGACGACAACAGTGGAAATGTAATACTTTGGACAGCAAACGTTGTTTTCAATAAAGATACATACGTAGCATCTAATGGTTGTCACAGCGGCTTCGGTTCAGACACAGGCGAATCAGATGAGCCAGTTTTAGAGCACGATTCAGCTATCACTTCACCAAACATTGAGCGTATTTCTGCAACTTCTATAGACTTTAACGACGGAAGAGTGTTCGTTTCATGGCACGAAGCTGAAGCAAACTACCAAGGCTACATCGACGTTGTGAACATGGACAACATGGAAATTGAAGCTACACTTTACACAACAGAACTTGACTTTAATCACATTTATGTGAACGGTGGAGTAGCATACGTTACAGGTGGTGACAACAAAAGTGGTGCATTCTATTCAGAAGTTATCTATAACACAGGCGGAAGCAGCGTTGACGTTGATGTTATATATATCGAAGGTTCATCAGGTAACTGTATCACAATCGAAGGTAACGACAAGTGGGTAGTTTCAGGCTCAAATGGTGGTCTTACAATAGTAGGTTCTGACGATGTTCAAAACTATACAGAACTTAGCGAAGCTAAATTCGTAGAGCCTTACAATGGTGGTATGGCAGTTCTAGCAGGCATCAGTTCAACATACGTTTATGAGTATGATCTTGATGGTTCTCTTTCAAAAAGCTATAACGTAGGTTCTATTGACCCAGTTGATGGCAAAAACACATTACATGCAGATGATTATGATGGTACAATTTACGCATGTTTAAGCTTAGGCGGACTAAAAGTTTACAACAATGGAGTACAAACTCAATCATTAGCAACAGAATTAATTGGCTCTGTTAACTGTGTTGACACAGACGAGAATTATGTATATGTAGCAAACGGAACAGCAGGTCTTTTGATTCTTAACAAGAGCGATTTAAGTGAAGTTAAAAGATATGTTCTTGGTGACGCATCTGCAAACTATGTTAAATTAGGCGAAGATGGTTACATCTATGTAGCTTACGGTTTGAAAGGTGTACACCGTTTCAGATTAGTAGACTAATAAACTAAAATAAATCTGGGGAGGCTTTGATCGGCCTCTCCAGAACAAAGGAAATTATATAGGGAAATTGAATTTTAAATTGAGATAAGGAGGGAAAGATATGTTACTAACACCAACTCGATTAGCAATTATTGCATGCACACACATGGTGCCTTATTATGAAAAGGGACAACGAATGAGTGTCCCAGAAATGGAAGAAAGATTTAATATAAACCCACGAACTATAAACCCAGCATTACGTACTTTAGTACACGCTGGCATACTTAACAGCAAAACTGGAGGTTTAGATCGTGGTTACATGCTAGCACGTAATCCTCGTGAGATAACAATTTATGAAATTATGTATGCTATACAGGGAGAACCTAAAGTTCAATGTTGTTTAGAGGATTTCGGTGCAAAAAATTGTGATGCTTCGAGATATGAAAATGGACGTTGCAATGTTTTCAACAAGCTAAACGAAGTTATGGAAATAGCAAGACGTGAAATTAGCAAAATAAACCTTTATGACCAGTATTATAAAAAATAATCTGACCATACTCTATGATGAAATACATACTAATAACAATTGCTCTCTTACTTTACGGATTGAGTTCAAGAGCACAAAATAGCATCGAATTTTCTAGTGTAAACCATGACTTTGGCACTATAGAAGAAAGTGGGGGAGATGTAAAATGTAATTTCTTTTTAAAAAATATTTCAGACAAGCCCATTATCATAACAAAAATACGTAGTGGCTGTAGTTGTGTGACAACAAGTTACAGTCGTAAGCCTTTATTGCCACAAGCTACTGACACTTTACGTGTCACGTTCGACCCTCGATTTAGAACAGGAGTGTTGCAAAAGAATATTACTGTAGATATATCAAGCGAACAAACATCGACAGTACTCACTATTAGTGGTTTCGTAAAAAAATAGGGAAATTTGCAAGCCATTCCGCAAATTTCCCTATTTATTATACTTTATTTACTTCCTTTTTCAATTATTGAAGTAGTAGAAAAGCCATCTACGAACGGAATCGTCGTTGTTTCATCGGCAAACTCTCTACCGACTATATCCTCCAGCTTATAGTCTCCGCCTTTAACTAGAACATTTGGCTTAATAGCCTTTATTACCTCTAGAGGTGTGTCATCTTCAAAGATAACAACATAGTCAACACTTGACAACGCTGCCATAACTGTTGCACGTGCCACTTCGTCGTTTATAGGTCTATTTTCACCTTTTAATCTGCGTACAGAACTATCAGAATTTAACCCTAAAATCAAAATATCACCTAAATTCTTCGCTTTTTGAAGGTAAGTAACATGCCCCTTATGAAGAATATCAAAACATCCATTCGTAAAGACTATGCGTTTATTTTCAAGAGATAAAATCCTCATTAAATTAGGGATTTCACTAGCCGTAAACACCTTATTGTCATCATTGCTTATATATAACTTCGATTGTAGTTCATGAAAAACTATAGGACTCGTTCCAACCTTGCCAACAACAATACCTGCTGCCTTATTAGCCAAATAAATTGAATCTTTAAGCGAGAATTTAGCAGCTAAAGCTGCAGCCAATGTAGCCACTACAGTATCACCTGCTCCAGACACATCAAAAACTTCTTTTGCCTCTGTTGGTATCACAATAATCTGGTCATTGTCAACATAAGACATGCCCATCTCTGAGCGAGTAACAAGAAGAGACTTAAAATTATACTTTTCGATAATTTCTCGTGAGGCTTCGTTTATTTCTTCGTCTACATTACGGATTTCCTTATTTGAAATATCAGAAAGTTCTTTAATATTTGGTGTTATAATAGTCGCATTTTGATATTTAGTCCAATTTGTGCCTTTAGGGTCAACAATCACCTCTTTTCCATGTTCTGTAGCAAGTGAAATTACTGTTGAACATATCGTGTCATTACAAAGACCCTTACCATAATCAGAAATTACAACAATGTCAACTTCAGCGATAACAGAACTAACGTGTTCTATAACCCTTTTTTCGACATAATTTGCTAATTTAACTCTTTCTTCTTCAAAATCTATCCTAACTACTTGTTGGTCATTTCCAATGATACGAGTTTTAGTTATTGTAGGCAAATCTGTAGTTACCACCATAGCTTCTATACCTAGTTCAGTGAACTTTTTATTTACGATTACACCATTGTCATCGTCACCAACAATTCCAACGATATAAGGCATAGTTCCAAGCCCTACTAAGTTTCGAGCCAAGTTTGCAGCACCTCCAAGAACACTATATGAACGAATTACCCTTACAACAGGCACTGGTGCTTCAGGCGAGATACGTTTAATGCTGCCTATGTGGTATTTGTCAAGCATAATATCGCCAACGACAAGCACCTTAGAATTTTTTAATTTATTTATCTCTATATTCATTCTATAATTCTCCGTTAATTATTTTTTTTGCCCAAAATAACAAGTTTTCGTCCTCTGTTACTAAACAAGAAGCCTTAACACCTGCATTTTCGCCACATTTCACATCAGACGATTTATCCCCCAACATATATGATTTTGTGACATCAATATTTAACATTTCAGCTGCTTGATTTATCATATAAGGCGATGGTTTACGGCAGATACAGTCTGATTCTGGAGAATGTGGACACATCTGTGTATTATCTATTGTCACACCTTCCTCTTTTAGAGCATTAATCATAGCTGTATTATACTTATCAGCATCTTCATGCGTAAAATAGTTTCTACCTACGCCTGACTGGTTAGTTATAATGACCAACTTATAACCATCACTCTGTAAAATTTTAAGAGCCTCTACAGCTCCATCTAAAAATTTTAAATCTTCAACCTTGTGAGAGTAACCACTATCAACAGTTATTGTGTTGTCACGGTCAAGGAATATCGCTTTATGAACAGGTTTCTTGCTTATCATCTCATCGACTATACCACATAAGATATGTCCACACAGAATGTGTGACTCTTGAACCCTTGCAGTTACCCCAGATTTAATCGTGATGCTATAATCACAAAGCTGTGCAGCCTCGCCTCCATCGCCACCAAGCAAACCTACGGTCATAGCCCCCAACTCATTAGCCTTACGAAGAGCCGCCAACACATTTTTAGAGTTTCCACTTGTCGTAATTCCAATTACTATATCACCTTGTGAAGTTAAAGCCTCTACTTGTCTCTCAAAAATGGCATTAAAACCATAGTCATTCCCTACAGCAGTAAGAATAGAACTGTCAGTAGTTAGAGCAATAGCCGATAAACCTCTTCTTTCACAGACAAAACGTCCCACTAGCTCTGCTGCAATATGTTGTGCGTCAGCAGCAGACCCTCCATTCCCACAAATTAAGACTTTGTTACCACCTGTTACAGCTTTATAAATATTTTTACCAATTTCAGCTAATTTAGTAAGCATATCCCCATCACGTAAAAGTTCTTCTTTAACCGAAATACTTTCACTAATAGAGTTTTTTACGTAATCAAGCATTATATTATCCTCAACTGACTCAAATTTATAGCCCTTGTGACTTTTATCTTTCATTAATCATTTCTATTACCTTATCAGACACCATTTTAGGTGTAATGTCCTCTAAGCAACGTTTATATTTTTTGTCTTTACATTTTCCTCTTCCGTCTTTCGTACATGGCATACATTTCAAGTCCAAAGAAAGAACAACACTAGATTTATTTGCTGGATAACCAAATGCTGATGGCCCCATTAGTGCAATTGTAGGGATTTTGAACATGTCTGCCGAGTGAAGAAAGCCCGTATCACCACTAATAACGAATTTAGACTGTGAAATTATGTAGCTAGACCCCATAATTGAGCTTTTACCCGCCATATTAATTGTTCTTTCAGGCGCAACACTACAAATATCCTCACAAAAAGTATCAGTTGGCCCCCCTAAAACGATGAATTTATAATCTGGCAGAAGCTCGATAAGCGATTTCCAATGACCTACTGACCATCGTTTCATCTCCCAATTCGCAGAAGGCACAATTGTGATACAATTTTCAGTCACTAACCCCTTAAATTTATCCTCAAGTTCACTAGGGAAACGATAATCAGAGAAATCATCACTAAAATCAGTGATTCCAAACTTTTTTAAAGGTTTACGAAAAGAGTCCATCCCAACAAAAGGATTTGGAAAACGATTTATTCTAAATTTAAAGAGAAGAACACGCTTAACTCGATTTTTGCTTCGTGTTACGATTTTTGGTCTTGAAGAAAATAAGCATCTTAGCTTAGATTTAATTACTGCAGAGCGTATGTTACAATGAGCATCATAAACATAATCAAATTTTTCTTTCTTTAATTCTTTAGTTAGTTTAATAAGCCCCGAAAAGCCCTCTTTTTTATCGAATGCCCAGACCTTATCTATACGATTATCTATTGATAGGGTCTGTTGCATGTCAGACCTTACCACCCAGTGTATTTCGGCATCTGGAAATGTTTTACGTATCCCACCAACTACACTCATACACTGTATAATATCGCCAATTGAACTTAGGCGTATAATTAGAAATTTTGGCATTTTTAAAAAATTATTATCAAGCAAAGATAACAATTTTTTAAAATATATGAATTAAAAATTGAAAATTTATTAAAACACAACTTTCTTAAAATACTATTCAGAAAGTGCCCTAGAAGTCGTTTAGGTTGCTTATTAAATGAAAAAATACAATTCTTACATGAAAACTAAAAAAAATAAAAATCGCAATCTCTTAATAAGAGAATGACCACAAGCCAAATTAAATAATGAAGCCATGCTGAATAAAAGAATGAAATTTATTACATTTTTTATATGCATTACATTTGTTACTTTCGTAGCGAATGCACAGGAACAAAAATGTTCCAATCCTAAAGGTCATACTATAGACATTAAAATCTATTTTCCTTATGATGAGTCATATATTGATTCATTATACATGGAAAATCACACAAGCATGCACCTAATAGATTCAATTTTAAAAGATTCTCTATATATATCTACACTTCGTGAAATTGATATCATTGCACAATCGTCTCCTGAAGGGAGTGTTGCGCACAATGAGCGTTTATCAGAACGACGTAAACAATCTTTAGAAAAATATTTCACAACAAACTACCCACAGATAGAGCCTTCGTTATGGTCATTCCAATCTATGGCTGAAAATTGGGATTTATTTCGTGAGCATCTTGCAGAAGACCCTAATCTTCCAAATCGTGAAGAAGTGCTAGCCATCACCGACGGTGACAGAGAACTAGATGTTAAAGAGTGGTTGCTAAAAACGATGAATGGAGGCAAAACGTGGGAATATATTAAAGAACGAATCTTACCTACTCAACGTTTCGGAGCTAGTGTTCTATTTATTCCTATTGAAGAACCAACAATAGAAGAACCTATCACAGAAGTTGATACAATTGTAGTCGTTGAAACTCAACAAGTAACAATTGTCGAAGAACCTATAGAAGAACCCATAGAAGAAAAGAAAGAGTCTGACATATTGTTCGCATTAAAAACAAATTTGCTTCTTGACGTGG
Source organism: Rikenellaceae bacterium (assembly GCA_044433545.1). Taxonomy (GTDB): domain Bacteria; phylum Bacteroidota; class Bacteroidia; order Bacteroidales; family Rikenellaceae; genus JAWXTP01. Next base: position 10,821 of record JAWXTO010000015.1, on the reverse strand, counting down.
TGTCTGTCATAAATATCGCAGCAGAAATTCCTATTGGCAATAAGTTTTCAGTTGTTGGTGAGGTTGTTTATCCGTGGTGGAGAAGCTGGCCAAACAATTACACTATGCAAATTGAATCTTATCACGCTGAGTTAAAATATTGGTTAGGTAACCGAACTCGAGAAAACCGCCTAACAGGGTGGAGTGTTGGAGTATATGGAGGATGGGGGCTTTATGACGTTCAAATCTTTAGTGAAACAGGCGTTCAAGGTGATTTTTACGATGTAGGGGCACAAGTAGGATACTCACACCAAATAGCAAAAAACCTACACCTAGAATACACACTAGGTCTGGGTTATATTTCGACAAAATACAATGACTACTACATGGCTTATGACACAGAAGATTATGGCGACATCAAAGTAATTCCTTATCCATGGATGAATAGCAAGTTAAGTACGGTTTTACCTACACGCCTTGGAGTGTCGTTAGTGTGGCTCATAAACACAAACAGAAAAGGGGGTAACAAATGAGAAAAGCACTAGTTTATACATTATTAGCAATAGCGACTTCGCTTGTTGGATCATGTAACAGAGACCACCTTCATTATGAGACGAGCACTCTAGCATTGGTACACATAGAAATCGACTGGGAAACACTTTCTCACATTTCTCCAAATGGAGTGTCAGCGTATATTTATGACAGCAACGGAGACCAATATTCAGACGTAGTGTTAAGTAGCGACCCAGAGAATGTTTATCTAAAACTTCCAGTAGGTGAGTATTCTGTTGTTTTCCACAATAACAGCATCTCAGAATTAAGCGGTGTAGAGCTTATTGGTGTTGACAAATTTGAAACCTTTAGCATCCATGCTACTCAAGCTAGTTATGACCCTGTATTTGACACGTTAGATGAAGAAATTTTCGTAAACGAACCTGACGACGTTGTGAGCTACACGCTTAACGGCATCGTCATAGACGAAAATGACATCAAATACCACTACTACAAGCCAGATTTAACTTACTATGAACAAGAAGTGGTACAATCATATTTCATTCAACCAGACCACATTGTCCATGTAACAAGAATCATTGCCTATCTAGATGGAATAGAGTTTTCATCATCAAAAAACCCAATGGCTGTATTACACGGAATGTCAGGAGGCTATTATTTCAAAGAAGAATGTACCTCAGAAGAGGACGTTATGGAAGAATTTGAAGCAAACATAATATATGTGGCAACTAGTATTGATAGTATAACTACAACTACTAAGAATACAAACACAATATCTACAAAAGTTAACGAAGTATTAGACATTCTTCACCCTGACGACCCATACGGTTATTCAGACGAAGAGCTTGAGGGCTTGGGGATGATATTTGTCGACTGTAACACTTTTGGTATGCACATTACAGACCCAGACGACCAAAACTATTACCTATATATCCGTTTTTATCTATATGATGGCACTTACACTGACTATGAAGTAGACATTACGGGATATATTAAAACAGAAGATACAGGAACAAACAATTTACACACCGTAGAGCTTATATTAACACCTCTACAAGATGGAGGAGGCGAACCAGGCGACGGCTCGTGGGGCACAGAGGCCGATGGTGAAAACGTCGGTTCAAGTGACATTTTCGATCCATCACTAGATGAATGGGTGAATGTACAAGTAGAATTACCTATGTAATACAAACATATTATTAAACTTATTAAAAAAGAAGACTATGAGAAATTTAATTTTAGCAAGTGCAGCTGTAATTGCACTAGCAAGTTGTTCAAAAGAGAGTACTGTCGATGTAGCTATTACCTCCTCAAAAAACCTAATAGAATTTACTGCTTATGCAAGTAGTGCTTCGACTACAAAAGGAACACCAATTAATAGTAACACAGAATTTCAAGGCGGAGATAGCGGTGGAGGCTCTTTTGATGTTTCTGCTTATTTCACTGCTTCATCGGGTGAGAACTCAGGTAAATATTTTGGCTTTAATACTGTAACTTATACTAGCGGTTCATGGGTTAACGCAACAGAAATGTATTGGCCAAATGAAGCAGGAACTCTTGGCTTAGGTGCTTTTTATCCTAGTACTGTAACTGAGGCTTCATATTCATACGAAACAGATGCTCATTCATTCAAATTTACAGATTATGTTGTAGCAGACGCTGTTGCTAGTCAAGTTGATTTAATGTACGCTGTTAAAGCAGAAGCAGTAAGCACTTTTGGTGAAGAAGACGCAATTAACCTTCACTTCAAACATGCTCTTACACAAATTGCTTTCACTGCAACAAAAGATGATGATATTACAGTAACAGTAAGTGACATTCAAATTTGTAACGTTGTGAATAAAGGTACTTTCACTGCAACTGAATCTACTGATGATGACTACACTACTAGCACTACTACACCAGCAGATGACGTTGACAAAGACAACTTTGGCGAATGGGAAGTTGCTAGCACAGGAGAAAGCATTTATAGTCACTATGCAGCTGCAATGGCTGATGGAAGTCCAATCTCAGTTACTGATGATGAAACTGCGGTTGCTCTTACAAGCTCTACTGACGCATTAATGCTTCTTCCACAAGAACTTGAAGCTTGGGATCCTACAGCTGCATCAAGCACTAATTCATTCCTTGCAATCAAATGTACAATCATGCACACAGGTGATGATATCGAAGCATCTATCGTAGATGGTTATGTATTCGTTCCATTTAGCACTGATGATATCGAATATACTACTGGAACAGGAACTGACGGATGGTTGCCAGGTTACAAAATCACTTACAACCTACACTTCGGTGGTGGATATACTCTTCCTGATGGTGTAGACGAAGACGATGATGACGATGATGATGAAATTCCAGATCCAGGTAAAACTCCAGACCCAGATGACGTTGTAGAAACTCTACGTCCAATCACATATACAATTTCGGTTGACGAATGGATTAATGTAGCTCAAACTGTTGATGGTACTACTACTGATGGTGATGTTGACTAATTATAACATTTAACCCCTTAGCGATATAGAGTATGAACCCTCTATATCGCACTAATTGATAGTGACAAAAGCCACTACGAAAAAGTTATTAACGATGGTAAATAGATTAAATAACTATTTAATAATGATGAGTATAGCGACTGCTACGCTTGTTTCTAGTTCGTGCACGAAAAGCCTTAGTGATACGGCAAGTGATGAAAGTGTTATGCTCTTTGGAGTAGAAAGCACTCAAACTAAGGTTAATTATGATGGTGTCGAGGCTGATTTCGAAAAAGGTGACGAACTTGGTCTTTATGCTTTTTACAACAATTTCTATTATTATTATAACGAATATGCGTCATTTGCTGAATCTGTAATTTTCGCAAATCATGGGCTTACGATAGATGAATCAAAAAATGCTACGTATTCACCTTTAAGAACTTGGACTTTCAGCACGCTATACGGAACAGCACCTCACACGCTTGATGTGGTGGCATACTATCCTTTTAAAACAGGATATAATGAAGATTATGTAGTTATGGTTTATGATGAAGACGACGGTGCAGCCACATTAGAATATTATTATGTAAATGATGATGGAGACATTAACAATGTAGACTATATGACAGCATGCACTCGTTATGATTATTCTGCGAAAACCGATGAATTTAGAGAAGCTATGCTAGGTTTAGAATATATTCCTCTTTCGTTCACTCGTCAAACAGCGAGCCTAAACTTCAAAATTACTAAACCTGAAGATTATGAAACAGAGATTATTGTAAAAGGCGTAGAAGTAACCTTCGATGCCTACAAAAAAATGACACAAACAATAGGTGCAAGCTCAACTGTGACATGGAGCGATATGACAGAAAATTACTCGCTAACTACATCAACTACATGTAGTGCAACTCTTGCAGAAACGGTGTATGATTATACACCTAGCGAAGATGTTACACCTACGGTTGTTGACGATCTACTTTCAGACGAGCAATTATTGTTTTTTCCTCCAGGAACAGAGATTTGGAAGATTGTATTTACATTAACAGATGATGGCGAGGAGAAAGAATACACTTGGCATGCACATGTGGACGAGATTTTTGCAAACACCCATTATACACTTAATTTAGAATTAGATCCATCACGAGCAAATTAATATTATTATGAAAAGATATATTATCATACTTATCTCACTTGTTGCCGCCTCGATGGCAGCCTGTAATTCTGATGATTTCTTAGACGATTACAACGCATTATTTGACACAGATAATGCAATCACGTTTTTGTCAAGCGTAGAACTAACAAAAGCACAAGAAACAGACATAACTGCACTTCAAGAATATGGCAAATTTGTGGTCAATGCTTATGTAGAAGGTGACGAAAGTCTGTTATATTACTTTGGCACTGATGTTAACTATGATGATGGTGTTTGGGGTTCAACAGACAACTATTATTGGCCAGTTACGGGTGCACTTACATTTTACGCCTACAGCCCAACTCAAGATAATGTCGTTTTAGATGATGAAACTAAGGATATAATTGAATATTCATGCCCTTCGGACATTGACGAACAGATTGATTTACTAGTGAAAACTCTCACAAACCAAACTTACAAAGGAACATCTGTAGATATGGAATTTCAACATGCTCTAAGTAGCATAGAATTTAAGATAAAGTTTCAAGATGAAAAAAATATAACACTAAACAACATATCTATCAACTATATTGGTATTGAGAATATACGTGAATATAGCTTTGTTGATGAAGCATGGACTGTACCAGAAACAAAAAGCTATTTTACGAGTGAATCTGGCTTTACAACTGCAATCAACGTTGATGAAAACAAAACCACGACTGACGCTGACACAGACCCTATTACATTTGATGAAATTGACAATTGGTTAATGATTATCCCACAACCAATTAGCTTTACTGAAACTGATCCACATTACATCTCTGTGCAAATATCATACAGTTTAGAAAGTGCGGATGGCGTTGTGAGTTTAGTTGAAACGGGTGTTATGCCTCTGCCTGCTCCTACAGTAAATTCAACAACTCAAAATGAATACAAAAAAGGTGAATTATACACATATACACTAGTCGTTAATGGTGAACAGATAATATTTGAAAGTGTAGAGATTGAAGACCAAGAAGAACCCGTTTCAGCATACGGAAATATAGATCTTGGATTAATAACTACATATATGACTGCTAGTGAAATTGGTTATGGTGACCAAACTGACGAAACAGATGCACAATTTTATTATACAACAGCACTAAGGGTTAAAAACTTATTAGCAGACGGCGTTCGTGACTTTGTTGTTGTTGGTTCTATGGGTGCTAGCAGCGATACAGGTGAAAACACTCTAGGAGATGGAAAATTAGGGTATTATGGCTCAACTTCAAGTCCTTTTTATATAGGTGCAATGCTTGCTGGGTTAGACTCATCTAACGAAAATGACTATTTTTCTATAGATTTACGAGGCACATACGACTATCCTCGTTTTGCGGATGCTAACAGTGACACTGGTTATGATAGCGATGACACAAGCGAAACTACAGTCTCAACCAGTAGCAACAGCAGCACAATAGATGACGACGAACCTATACTTATAGCTGGTCTATTTGCAGAAATTGACTACCTAGACGAGGTGATTCTACCTTATGGTATTGCAGCGATAGGAAATCACGCATTTGCTGACTGTAGTGCTCTACGTCACATCGACCTTGCAGAAGTTGAACATATTGAGATTGGTGCATTTCAAGACTGTTCTAAACTCGAACTCGTTGACAATGGAGCACTTACACGTGTTCATGAGCATGGATTCGACAAATGTTATTCATTGACCACAATTGACCTATCATCCGTAGTTGAAATTGATGATTATGGGTTTGTAGACTGTACAAGTCTTACAGATGTTGATTTATCAAACCTTGACGACATCGGTCAGCACGCATTTAATGGATGTATAAACCTGACATTAAAGACAGGTACAGAAATTCCAGGGTTTACAATGGTAGAAGATTACGCCTTTTCAAAATGTACTCGTCTAGGCGAGAACGGAAGCAAGATTCACCTTGAAGACGCAACAAAAGTCGGAGATCACGCCTTTGCAGAATGTGAACACATCCAGCTGTCTAGTGGTGAACTTAATGTATTAACCGAAGTAGGAACTTATGCTTTTTCTGGGTGTACTGCTCTAGGTACTAATCAAGAATTTAGCATACCAAATTTAGCTTCAGTTGACATGGCAGGTTTTGCTGATTGCCCAGAATTGAACATTATCAGCGGATTAGAAAACCTTGATATAATATCATACTATGCTTTTCAAAATTGTACTTCTTTGACTGGTTATTCTTCTACTGCTACAGATAAGACATTGTATCTTTCTAATGTAACAGAAGTTGAAGGCTATGGCTTGACTGCCACAGCGATTACAAATGTTAGTTTTTCAGACAAATTAACAACTATTGGCGAACATGCATTTAACAGTTGTTCCGATTTGGTTACACTTACAGGTTTAGACAAGGTGACATCTGTAGACAAGTTCGCTTTTGCAAATTGTTCAAGTCTTGAGGAGCTAAACCTGCCACTACTTACAAATGATAATAATAATTTATGCTCATTTTTCACAGGCTGTACATCACTTAAAACTATTTCAATGCCTTTGCTTACAACTAATGATGTTAGTTGGTGGGATGGAGATAGTGAAGTATATTATTCATCATCAATAACAGGAATGATAAATACTGAATTTACAGCTATAGAAACCATTGATTTACAAAGTTTAGTAGTAGATGTTCCAGGATGGCATTTTTCAGATAAAACTTCACTTAAAGATGTAAATTTCGCATCTGCAACATCCATTGAAAGTGGTGCATTTGCAGGATGCTCTGCTCTTGAGACAATTGACTTTACTGCAGCAGAATCAATTGGAAGTTACGCATTACAAGGATGTGAATCATTAGAAGAATTAAGCCTTCCGAATGCTGAAACTTGGGGTGAATATTTCTTGTCAGGATGTACTTCAATTACAAGAATATCATTACCTTCAGTTACAGACAGTAGCATTACTATTGAGAACGAAGATGGCACTTCTTCAGAAGTCTCAATAGCAAATTCATTCTCTGATTGTACAAAACTAGAAGAACTTATATTATCTAGTGTCGAGGGAACTATTAGTGGATGGGGATACTTTACTAATAATCCGAATCTAAAATATGTAGATTTATCTTCTGTGGATGAAGTTGATAGTGGCATATTTGACGGCTGTGAAAATTTAATATCAATTGACCTAAGCGGCGCTACTAGTGTAATTGGACAGAATGTGTTTGATTCATGTAGCAAACTCGTAAAATTGAATTTAAGTGGCTTGATGAATGATGCTGTGTTTAACTCAGGGATATTTTGGGGTTTTGCAAATAGTGCAAACTGTGAACTATGGCTATCTGACGAACAATATGCTAATAACGTTTCAAATGGTAATACATGGCAAGGCATGACTTGGAAAGCAATTCATAGCGTAGCTAGTGGTGAAGAGTTTACTCTAAAATAAGTTTTGGACATAATAGTAAAACGATGTAAACATTTGCTATACGGACAATTAAAAGTAGTTTGATGAAAAATATTTCATCAAACTACTTTTTTTATGATAGAACTCAAGAAAATGTTGCTAAGATATTAAATATTATTCTTTATCACTGTTTTTACTGAACGTAATGGCTAAAACCAATGAAGTTACTAATATGCCCAATAGAAAACCTGCGCCTTCAAGATAGTTTCGAAGGTTTATATCGGTTTCAACGAATAAAATATATGCTACTAAAATATTAAAAAACCCCCACAAAACATTCACCACCGCAGAGGATTTACCCTTGACTGGAGGAGAGGCGAATGGTGAGTGAAATCGTTTGCCAAGTATGCCTGGAATTAGATGTGGTAGAGAGTTTGTTGCGAAAAATCCGAAACAAAATGCTATAAAAAAGTCCATATTTTCAGTGATTTAAATTTTTAATTAATAATAAGCTATGAGTGTTATGCGGAAAAACCCTCTCATAATCTTTAAAAACTGATATACTACAAAGGTAGTGCAAAATATCAACTTTATGCCTATTCTTATTTAATAATAACTCTTACAGAGCTGAAAAAGTTATGGTAATGTTACGGAATTTCAAATAAATTTCGTAGCTTTGTCATAATAACAAAAACGAAATTATATGATATAAAATAGAATAACTATATATTAAATATTAACTTAATTGTTTATCGATAGTCGAAAACCGCCAGTTAGAAACATCGCAGATAAACAAGGCAGGAGTATTGTACCCTTATGGTACGATGCGCCCTGACTTGTTTGCGATGTGGGCGTCTGGCGGTGCCTCGACTGTCAACTTGTTGGGGTGCATTTTTTTCGCTTCTGACAAGGTTAATCGCCTCAAAACCATGAATAACATCATCAAAGAAAAAACCATCGCATTCACAGGTAATCGCACCTTAACATCTCCAGATGGCAAACTTCAACACGAACTAAAAGCAACACTATGTAACCTCCTAATGGAGCTTCTTGAAAGAGAATATCTTGAAAATGGAATCACTACATTCATTTCAGGCATGGCAATTGGTTGGGATATGTTATGTGCCACAGTGGTAGTCGAATTAAAACGCAAACACCCCGAAATCCGCTTAGTTGCCGCCCTGCCTTTCATTGAACAAGCCGACAGATATTCACCCTCAGAACGTGACCAATACCGCCATCTAATCGACAATGCTGACTTCACTATCGCCATAGGTGGCTACACCTACACTAACCAAGCCTACCACGACCGCAACGACTTCCTAATCGCCAATTCACACAAACTTATCGCTTACCACAACGGCAAACCCCGCAGCGGCACCGCCTCTACAATCCGCAAAGCTACCGAACAAGGTGTTGAAGTTGTGAATCTGTATGCAGTTATCTAAATAATACCCAAAATATATATAAGTAGATAAATTTTAGTTATCTTTGTATAGTTGCGATTTATTCACGAATAAAGAATTTAAAGATAATACCAATGAAACTAAACCTTATATATTTCAGTGCTGCGGGCACGACAACGAGGGTCATAGAAGCGATTGCTGAGGGCGTGGCTTCGGTTGTGGCTGATGTTGAGACGGTGGATTTTCCGCTAATTAAGATGAATGCTAAGGGGGCTGATATCGCTAAAGAGGATATGGCAATTTTTGCTATTCCTGTGTATGCTGGGCGTGTGCCTGCTATTGCGGCAGAGCAGATTCGTAAGTTTCAGGGCGATAAGACTAGAGCAATTCTTGTGGCGGTCTATGGAAATCGTGAATTTGATGATGCACTTTTAGAACTTCGTGATATTGTCATGGAGTGTGGTTTTGTCCCCCTTGCAGCAGGTGCGTTTGTCGCTGAACATTCGATATTTACAAAGGTGGCGGCTCATCGTCCTGACCAAAATGACATACTAAAAGCTAAGGAGTTTGGTGCAAATGCGGCTCTTGTTATGCCGACTTCTGAACCTCTGCAAGTGCCTGGCAATAATCCATATAAAACTCCAGGAAATATACCAATTAAGCCTAGAACCAATAAAAGCAAGTGTATCAAAGCGGTGAAAAAGGATAAAGATTTGTGTGGAATTTGTGCTGCTGTGTGTCCTGTTGGCGCAATAGGCTCACCGAAGCCATCGACCGACGGTGACAAGTGCATAAAGTGTGCTCATTGCATTGCGGTATGCCCTTATGATGCACGTGAGTGGGGTGGTCTGCTTTACAAAATTGCTGAAAATAAGTTTGTCGGTGCTTACTCAGAACCTCGCAAAGAGCCCGTGGTATTTTATCTTTAATTCACAAAAATGCATGTAACTTACACTATACTAATTCTTAAATTCTTCAAAATTAAACCCTTCTAAAATGAAAAAGATATATTTTATATTTTCTGCCGGTGTGTTGTTGACACTTATGGCATTAGCTCCAGCTAAAAAGAATGTTTTGATAATTGGCGACTCTGTATCGCAAGGTTACACTAAAATTGCAGCCGAAGAGCTAGCCGATATAGCAAATATTGTTCATAATCCAGGCAATGGTAAAGATACACCTAATGGTTTAACGTATATTGACGAATGGTTGGCGATTAATAAATGGGATGTTATTCATTTTAATTGGGGATTGTGGGATTTATGCTACCGCCACCCAGAGTCAAAAACACAGGGAATGAGAGACAAAGTGAATGGTACGGTCGCTGTGTCGATAGATGATTACGCTAAAAACCTTGAAGTGTTGGTTAAGAAGCTAAAATCAAGTGGCGCAAAGTTGATTTTTGCTACAACAACTTGCGTTCCTATAAACGAAGCTGGGAGATTTGTGGATGATGTCGTGAAATACAATAAAGTGGCAGAGGAAATCATGAAACGATATGACGTAACAATAAATCCGCTTTATGAACACTCACTTACAATACATCCGAAATACGGTAAAGGCGATGATGATGTACACTATACCGACGAGGGATGTAAGGCTCTGTCAGTGCCTGTCATTGAGGCTTTAAAGAGTGTAATTTTGGGTGAGTAATAAGAAATGTTATTCACAACATAAGGCATAGTGTGTGGTCTCGTCGACCATTTATATAAAATTAATAGTAAAGATGCGAAAAAAACTTTGTCCTAAATGCAAGATTCCGAATTTCTATCTAAAGGGTAGTGGGTCGGAGATTCTGCCAATATATATCACCGCTGAGGGTGAAATTATTCCAAAAGGTGAGGGTGATACGCTTGATGGTTTCGACGCCGAAACGATCTACTGTCTTGGTTGTTCGTGGTCAGGTACACTTTCGCAAATATTGAAAAGATAGGAGATTAT
>JAWXTO010000014.1:0-22124 GCA_044433545.1 Rikenellaceae bacterium | reverse complement strand
AAATTTACACAAATATACTAAACTGACTGAGGGAACGGGCGAGAATAGCATTAAAAAACTTACAGGTATGTATAAGGAGTGGTTCTTGGACTACGCCTCTTATGTTATACTTGAAAGAGCTGTTCCACATATAAACGATGGGTTTAAGCCTGTGCATCGCCGTATTCTTCACTCTATGAAGCGTATGGATGATGGTCGTTATAACAAAGTCGCTAACATTATCGGTAACACTATGCAGTTTCACCCTCATGGCGATCGCTCAATAGGTGATGCTTTGGTGCAACTAGGTCAGAAAGATTTGCTTGTTGATTGTCAGGGTAACTGGGGTAATGTTTTAACAGGTGATAGCGCAGCTGCATCTCGTTATATAGAGGCTAGACTTTCAAAATTTGCTAATGATGTTGTTTTTAATCCAAAGACAACAGAATGGATGTTAAGTTATGACGGTAGAAATAACGAACCTATAACTTTGCCTGTGAAATTTCCTTTGTTGTTAGCGCAAGGCGTTGAAGGTATTGCTGTGGGCTTGGCATCTAAAATATTGCCTCATAACTTCTTAGAGCTTATTGATGCTTCAATAAAATATCTTAGAGGTGAACACTTTATACTTCTTCCAGATTTCCCTACGGGAGGTTTGATGGATGTTTCAAGGTATAATGATGGTTTGCGTGGTGGAGTAGTGAAAGTAAGAGCTAAAATTACTAAAAATGACAATAAGAGCCTTACTATTACGGAAATACCTTACGGAAAAACGACTTCTACGATTATCGAGTCTATAATTAAGGCTAACGATAAGAATAAAATTAAGATTAAGAAGGTCGATGATAACACGGCTGAGAAGGTTGAAATTCACATACAGCTAGCAAATGATGTAAGTGCAGATAAAACTATAGATGCGCTGTATGCTTTTACTGATTGTGAGGTGTCAATTTCTCCGAATTCATGTGTTATTATGGATGAGAAGCCTCATTTTATGGGTGTAAGTCAAATTCTTAAATATAACACTGATTCGACACGAAACCTAATAAGAAGAGAGCTTGAAATTGAGATAAATGAGCTGAAAGAGTCGTGGCATTTGTCGAATTTAGAGAAGATTTTCATCGAAGAGAGAATTTATCATAAAATTGAAGAGTGTACAACTTGGGAAAGCGTAATTAGCACTATTGACAAAGAACTTACGCCTTTTAAAAAGCTATTTTTGAGAGAAATTACTGAAGAAGACATAGTTCGTTTGACTGAGATTAAGATTAAACGAATTACGAAATTTAATTCTTTCGAGGCTGATGAAAAAATAAGGGGCATAGAGGATAAATTACATACGGCTGAGGATAATTTGGCTAATCTGACACAGTACACTATAAAATACTATGAGGGGATAAGAGCGAAACACTCTAAAGGTCGAGAACGTAAGACTGAAATTCGTGAATTTGACATGATTGATTCTACACGTGTGGCAGTAAGTAATGCTAAACTTTATGTAGACAAAAAAGAAGGCTTCTTTGGCATAGGTGCATCTATGAAAAAGGATGAATTTGTGTGTGACTGTTCAGATATCGACGATGTTATAATCTTCTCTCGCAGTGGAAAATATGTTATCACAAAAGTTAGTGATAAGGCGTATTTTATGAAGGATATTATATATATCGGAGTATTTAAACGTAATGACGAACGAACAATATATAATCTGCTTTATAGAGATGGCGCAAATGGTGGCATAATGATGAAACGTTGTGCTATTAAAGGGATTACACGTGATAGAGAGTATGACATAACTAAGGGCACAGACAAATCTGAGGTGCTTTATATGAGTGTTAACCCTAATGGTGAGGCCGAAGTGTTGAAAGTTTACTTTAAGCCACGTGCAAGACAGAAAAAACTTATCGTTGATTTAGATTTTGCTGATTTAATGATAAAAGGCAGGTCGTCACAAGGTAACATCTTTACACGTTATGCTATACACAAAATAGTATTGAAAGAAAAAGGTATTTCTACACTTGCAGGACACCAAATTTGGCTTGATAAAGATGTTATGAAGCTGAATAGTGAGGGACGTGGTGAGTTGTTAGGCGAATTTACAGGTAACGATAAAACTATAGTCGTTACAAAAGGAGGTTTATACTATACTGCTGGCTATGACACTTCATTATATTTCCCTGAGGATGTGCTTTTCATTGAAAAGTATAATTCTGATAGAGTTTATTCTGTGACTTACTATGATGCAACACAAAAATATTTCTATTTGAAGCGTTTTATTGCTGAAATTTCTGAAAAACCACAATCTTTTATTGAGGAGTCTAAAGATTCTTATTTAGTAGACATTAATTCAGACGTTTATCCTCAACTACATATAATTTATGGAGGTGCTAACGAAAATAGAGCTAACGATTATATAGACGTTGATGAATTTATAGGTGTTAAGAGCCATAAAGCTAAAGGGAAACGTATTACGACCTATGTTGTTGGTAAACTGACGTTTGTTGAACCGCTAGATAAGGGCATCGAAGAAGAAGAATTAGAGATTGAAGAGCTTGAAGATGATATGTTAGAGGAAAATGAGTTTGAAGTTGATGAGCCTATACAAGGAGAGCTTAGCTTTGACTTTAAAGATGACGAATAGTAACAAATACTGAAAAATTAGAAGTTCCCTTATAATAAATAGTTGTAATTTTGAATAATTTATTATAACTTTAACGAAAACTATACGATAAATTTATGTTAATATTTCTAGTCGGATATATGGGGTCGGGAAAGTCGACTTTGGGCAAGTCATTAGCTAGAAAACTGATGATGGAGTTTTGTGATATGGATGCGTTGATTGAAAAACAAGAGATGTGTTCAACCTCAGAAATTTTTGCTGACAAAGGAGAAGAATATTTTCGTAGTTTAGAGACACAGTGCTTGAAAAACATGTCGAATGAACAAAATTTAGTAGTCGCAACAGGTGGTGGTGCTCCATGTTTTAATGAAAATATGGACATTATGAACCAAAAAGGTGATACTGTTTATTTAGACATAAAACCTGGCATATTGACATCTCGCTTGAAAATGGGAAAAGCAAAAAGACCTTTAATAGCCTCTAAAACAGACGAAGAATTGCTTGAATTTGTTGAACAGGCCTTAGAATATAGAAACAATTTCTATAGAAAAGCGAAATATATTATTAAAGGAGATAACATAAAAGTCGATGATATTATTAAAGCCTTAAAGGATTGATGTTATGATAAAAAATGTGTTAAAAATAGCTGTAGGAGTTTTGTTTTTTGTGGCATGTACTACATCGCAATCTGAAATTTTCTGGGAAAACCTTGAGCTTAAAAGCAATAAGGATGGCGTGAATGCTGACATAACTTATCCATACAGATTTGGAGGAGTAGACGCTGTTACCAGTAAAATTAACGACACGATTCGTTGTTTTTATACTTCTTGGATAGCTATTGCTGATGACAGCTGTTCGATTGACTCTACGTTGACAATTTTGCGTGAAGAGAAAAAGGCTGATAGCGTGATTGCACATATCGAATATCAAATTTTGGGTAATGGTGACTTTTTTGTGAAAGGAGACACAACAAGTGTTTGGTGTGAAAAACAATATTATATGGGTGGGGCTAATTTTATGATTGAAAACGTGTATCTTAATTTCAATTCTACGACTGGTGATATTATCCCTAACAAAAATATGGTAAAAGATAGCGTGAAAGTCAAAAAGGTAATTTCGAATTACTTAAAAGAGAACTATCCTGATATTGATGGAACTTCACAATTCTTTGGAGACACAGATTTAGAGATGCCTCCGTTGCCAGAAGCGTTAGGAATTGATTCTTTGGGCTATGTTTTTATATACAACGTATATGAAATAGCACCACGCTCGACAGGTGTAATAAAATTTAATATTCCATATAGTGAGATATATGGCAATTAATATATAGGGGAGCTTTAATTCCCTAAAATTAATTCAGGGAGAGATTAGAACTCCCTTATAACTCTTAAATATGAGTTTTAATATGGATATGTTGGGTATTGCAACAATTTGTGATGCTCAACTTATAGGAAAAAATATAAAAGTAAAACATTTCGTCACAGATTCACGTACTTTATTTAGTTGTGAAGATGTGTTTTTTTGCGCTATAAAGGGATTGTCATTTGATGGGCACAATTATATAGAAGAACTTATAGAAAGAGGGGTTAAGGCTTTTATTGTAGAAAATGACGAGGCCGTAAAAGGGTTTGATGTTAGCTATATTGTCGTTGAAAATACGATTGCAGAGTTACAGAAAATTGCTAGTGTGTTTCGTGCTGAAATTAGTGGTGAGGTGACCGCAGTGGTTGGCTCAAATGGGAAAACTATTGTAAAAGAATGGATTTCACAGCTAGTGAACGTTGAGAAAAGCCCTAAAAGTTATAATTCACAGCTCGGTGTGTCGCTTTCGGTTCTTGGAGTTTCAAAAAATAGCGATTATTATGTCTTTGAGGCGGGGATTTCAAAGTGTGGAGAGATGCAGAAGCTAGAGGCAGTTTTAAGACCTGATTCAGTCGTGTTTACGAATGTTTCGGATGCACATTCTGAGAATTTTGAGTCTAAGGAGGCTAAAATAGCCGAAAAAATGACTATTGCAAAGTCTTGTAAAACAATAATATATAATTGTGATAGTGATTTTGTAAGTGGATATATAGAGGCTAATTTTAGTGATAAAAGGCTGTTTAGTTGGGGCGAAAAAGAGCAATGTGATGTTAGAGTTACATCTAAAGAGCGTATAAACGGTGGATTTAATGTGACCTTTAGCTTTGAGGGTGATTTGTATACATTTTTTATCCCTTTTAATGACGTTGTTTCTTATTATAATATAATGACAGCGTTGGCGTATATCGCAGCGACACACTCTAAAGAGGTTTTGGCTGAAAGTGTACAAAAATGTCAATTTCTTGAGGCTGTAGAAATGCGTATGGAGATAAAAAAGGGCAATAAAGGGGCTATTATAATAAATGACGTTTATAATAGTGACTTTAAGTCATTGTCTATTGCTTTAGATACGCTTAATTCTAACTGTGAAGGGCTTGAAAAGGTTGTTGTGTTGTCAGATATACAACAGTCTTACCTTAAAAATGAAACTCTCTATAAAAATGTAGCAGATTTGTTGTTACAAAAGGGAATAGATTGCCTGTATGGGGTTGGAGAGGCGATTTTTAACGAAAAAAACAGTTTTAAAGAGTTTAATAATTCATATTTTTTTGCTACGACACAAGAACTAATAGAGGCTATTTCAGAGAGTGAATTTGATGGGAAAGCTGTGTTGTTGAAAGGTAGCCGAAAATTTGAATTTGAGAAAATATCTGCATCTATTGAAAAACAGGTGCATACAACAGTTTTAGAGGTAAATTTATCGCTGTTGTTGGATAATTATTTATACTTAAAGTCGCTGTTAAGTCCAAAGACAAAGTGTATGGCAATGGTGAAAGCTGATGCCTATGGTTGTGGGGCTGTAGAGGTTGCAAGAACACTTGAAAAACAGGGATTAGACTATTTGGCAGTAGCTTATGCTGATGAGGGGGTGAGATTACGTAAAGAGGGGGTTAAGTTGCCTATTATTGTGTTAAATAGTGAGCCACACGCTTACAAAACAATGATAAAGTATAGGCTAGAGCCTGAAATATACAGCTTTAAGTCGCTGAAAGAGTTTTCTCGTGAGGTGAAGCATACTTTGGGTGAAAGTTATCCTATACACATTAAACTTGATACAGGAATGCACCGTTTGGGCTTTGTAGAGAGTGATTTAAGTCAACTTATAGCTGATTTAGGCGATAATAAGTGGGTGAAGGTAAGTTCTATTTTCTCGCATTTTACGTCTTCGGACAATGAAAGTCATGATGTGTACACAAAAAAACAAATTTCGCTGTTTGATGTCATGAGTTTGAGGATTTTAGACGAATTAAAGCTGGAGGGTGTGTTAAGACACATGGCAAATAGTGCTGGAATAGAGCGTTTTAGAGAAGCTGAATTTGATATGGTGCGTATGGGAATTTCACTTTATTGCGCTTCAAAAGAAAATGGGCATATAAAAGACATTTTGTCGTTAAAAAGTGTCGTGGCTCAGATTCACAGCGTTAAAAAAGGTGAAACTGTGGGCTATAACAAGAATCAAATTCTTGAAAAAGACTCAAAAATTGCTACTGTGCCTATAGGTTATGCGGATGGCTTTAGAAGAGAGCTTAGTTGTGGAGGTTGGAGCGTAGAGATTAACGGAAACCTTGTGCCTGTGGTTGGAAATGTGTGTATGGATGCTTGTATGGTCGATGTGAGCAATATAGATTGTTCAGAGGGAGACCAAGTGACCGTAATAGGCAAAGAAAATACAGTAAACATGATGGCAGAACGTTTAAAAACAATAAGTTATGAAATCATAACGCTGCTTTCGCCACGAGTAAAAAGAGTATATATAAAAGAATAGAAAATAATTAATCGTTTTAGATATAAAGAATATGAAAATCGGAACAGTAATGTCACCAGTAGGCAAAAAAGCCTTGCTTTGTGGCTCAGGAGAATTAGGTAAAGAAGTTGCAATTGAATTACAACGCTATGGTGTTGAGGTTGTTGCTTTAGACAAGTATGAAAATGCACCTGCTATGCAAGTGGCTCATAAATCTTATATTGTTTCAATGTTAGATGGTGAGGCTTTACGTGAAATTATAGAGCTTGAAAAACCAGACTATATAATTCCAGAAGTTGAGGCTATTGCTACAAAAGAACTTATAGCTCTTGAAAAAGAGGGATATAACGTGATTCCTAATGCTAATGCGACTTATCTTACGATGAATCGTGAGGGTATTAGAACACTAGTAGCAGAAGAATTAGGCATTAAAACTTCTACTTATCGCTTTGCATCTTCTTATGAAGAATTTAAGGCTGCTGTTCAAGAAATTGGTATTCCTTGTGTTGTTAAACCTATTATGAGTTCGTCAGGTCATGGTCAATCATTAGTAAAATCTGAAGCTGATGTCGAAAATGCGTGGACTGTTTCGCAAGAGGGAGGTCGTGCAGGTGCTGGACGTATTATCGTAGAAGGTTTTGTAGATTTTGACTATGAAATCACACAACTTACTGTACGCCACATAGCTGGAACTACTTTCTTAGAGCCTATAGGTCACAGACAAGAGGGTGGTGACTATCAAGAATCTTGGCAACCTCAGCCAATGTCACCTATTGCACTTGAAAAAAGTAGAGAAGTTGCTCAAAAAGTGACTGATGCGCTAGGGGGACGTGGAATTTTTGGTGTTGAGCTGTTCATTAAGGGTGATGACGTGATTTTCTCGGAAGTGTCGCCTCGTCCTCATGATACTGGTATGGTAACGATGATTTCACAAGACTTATCACAGTTTGCACTTCATGTAAGAGCTGTTTTAGGATTGCCAATTCCTGAATTTGATATATTAGCTCCTTCGGCTTCTAAGGCTGTTGTTGTACACGGAGATAGCGAACAAGTTGTGTTTGAAAACCTTGAAAAAGTGCTTGAAGAACCTGCTACACAAATGAGAATCTTTGGTAAACCTGCTGTTGAAGGTCACAGAAGAATGGGTGTGCTTTTAGCTCGTGACAAAAACGTTGACATGGCAGTTGAGAAAGTTAAAAGAATGTACGACAAATTAAATGTAGAGGTATTATAGAGGCGTAATAACGGCAAAGGATATGAGAATCGGGTTTGACGCATATAGTGCTTTCATAAACAATAGTGGGCTTGGCAATTATAGTCGTATGACTATAGATATTTTGGCACGTCATTTTGCTTTAGGAAATAAATATTTCTTAATGTCAGGCTTTAATGACAACAAGTCGGGTTTTGTGATACCAGAGGGGGTAGAAGTTGTTACTCCTTCAAACCTTATAGGTGATATTTCTCCATATTTGTGGAGGAATTTTATGATGTCACGAGATTTAAGACAGAAAAAGATAGACATTTATCATGGTCTGACTAATGAATTGCCTACGGATATTCGACTTGGTGGGGCTAAAAGTGTGGTGACTATTCACGACCTTGCATTTTTAAAGTACCCTAATCTTTATAGTTATGCTCGTCGCTACGTGTCAAATCAAAAATGTAAATTTGCTTGTAACTATTCTGACCTTATTGTCGCAACGTCTCAACAAACTAAAGAGGATATTATAGAAAACTATAAGGTGTCGCCAGAACGTATTGAAGTTGTGGGTCAGTCTTGTTGTCCTATATTCAAAAAGACTTATTCAGACGAAAAAGTAGCAAAAATTAAGTCTAAATATAACCTTCCAGACAAATATATTCTTAGTGTAGGGACTTTAGAAGAACGTAAAAACCTGATACTTACGCTACATGCAATGGCAAGTGGCATGTTAGAGGATGTTCACCTTGTTGCTTGTGGACAATATACAGATTATGCTGAAAAACTGATAGAATTTACGTATGAAGCAAAGATTAATGATAGAGTGCACTTCATTCAAAACATACATTTCTATGATTTGCCTATAGTTTATCAAAATGCGAGAGCACTGGTGTATATGTCCCTTTTTGAGGGCTTCGGACTGCCAATAATTGAGGCGTTCGATGCAGGATTGCCAGTGATAACCTCTAATGGAAGTGTTTTCCAAGAAACAGGTGGTGATGCTTGTATTTATGTGGGGCAATATGATTTAGAGGGCATGATAGAAGCTGTAAACTCTGTAATTTCTGACGAAAATAAGCGTAAAGATATGATAGAAAAAGGCAGAAAAAGGGCTTTATTGTATAATGGAAGCAAAATTGCAGATGATATTTTCTCAGTTTATGAGAAATTAATGTAAAAAATATGTTATATCATAAATTTATTGTTAACTTTGCTCATTGTATGGTCGTTTCAAATTAAACTAAATTTACTAAATATAATAACAAAAATCGAATAAAATGGATATTTCACACATCGAACACATCGGTATTGCCGTAAAAAGTTTAGAAACTGCAATCCCTTATTGGGAAAATGTATTAGGCTTAAAATGCTATAATATCGAAGAAGTCGCTGACCAAAAAGTAAAAACTGCTTTCTTTAAAGTGGGTCAAACTAAAATTGAACTATTGGAAAGTACATCTGAAGATGGAGCAGTAGGTAAATTTATTGAGAAAAAAGGTGAGGGAGTTCACCACATTGCTTTTGCTGTGAATGGAATTGAAGATGCTTTAGCAGATGCTGAATCAAAAGAAATTAAACTTATTGATAAAGCTCCACGTGGTGGTGCAGAAGGACTTTCTATTGCCTTTCTTCATCCAAAAAGCACTTTTGGAGTGTTAACAGAGCTTTGTGAAGACAAAAATAAATAAGAATTATTAAATTGACTGTAACGATTTTAACCTAATCGCTACAGTCAATTTTGTTATTAGGTTAAAGGCTTTTAATTCTATAAAAACAGCTTTCTGATGACAAAAAATCTATAAATAATAACTAAAACATACTTAATTAAAATGAGTGTAAATTCTGAAAAAGTTAAAGAACTTATTGCCAAAAGAGAAGAGGCTAAGTTAGGTGGAGGTCAAAAACGTATTGACTCTCAACATGCAAAAGGAAAACAAACAGCTCGTGAACGTATCGAAATGTTGCTTGATGAGGGCAGCTTTGAAGAGTTTGATATGTTTGTTAAACATCGTTGTACAAATTTCGGTATAGAAAAAGAGTCATATTATGGTGATGGTGTTGTGACTGGATATGGTACTATTGACGGACGTTTAGTATATGTATTTTCACAAGATTTTACAGTTTTCGGCGGTTCATTATCTGAATCTTTCGCTAAAAAAATCTGTAAAGTTATGGATATGGCTATGAATAATGGTGCTCCACTTATCGGTATTAACGACTCTGGTGGTGCTCGTATTCAAGAAGGTGTAAATTCACTTTCTGGGTATTCTGAAATCTTCCAACGTAATATCCTTGCTTCGGGTGTTATACCTCAAATTTCAGCTATTTTTGGTCCTTGTGCTGGTGGTGCTGTTTATTCACCTGCTTTGACAGACTTTATTATGATGAGTAAAGGAACAAGTTATATGTTCGTTACTGGTCCAAAAGTTGTAAAAACTGTAACAGGTGAGAACGTAACACAAGAACAACTTGGTGGTGCTTCTATTCACGCTTCAAAATCTGGTGTTGCTCACTTTGTTGTTGAGGATGAAGAAGATGGTATGGGTCTTATCCGTAAACTAATCAGCTATATGCCTCAAAACAACCTTGAAGATGCTCCATTAGCGATTTGTGTTGACCCTATCGACCGTCTTGAAGACTCTTTAAATGAAATTATTCCTGACAATCCTAATAAACCTTATGATGTTCTTGAGGTGATTCACGCTATCGTTGATGGCGGTGAGTTCTTAGAGTCTCAAAGATCATTTGCTCCTAATATTATCACTGGTTTTGCTCGTTTTAATGGTCAATCAGTTGGTATTATCGCAAATCAACCTAAATATTTAGCAGGTGTGCTTGACATTAACTCGTCTCGTAAGGCAGCACGTTTCATCCGCTTCTGTGATGCTTTCAACATTCCTCTTGTAACGCTTGTTGACGTTCCTGGATTCTTGCCTGGTACAGCTCAAGAATATGGTGGTATCATTATTCACGGTGCGAAATTGATGTTTGCTTATGGTGAAGCTACAGTGCCTAAAGTTACTGTAATTTTACGTAAAAACTATGGTGGAGCGTACTGTGTGATGAGTTCTAAACATCTAAGAGGTGACTTTAACTATTCTTGGCCAACAGGTGAAATTGCTGTAATGGGTGCACAAGGTGCTACAGAGGTGCTTTACTCTCGTCAGATTGCAAAAATTGAAGATCCTGAAGAAAAAGCTAAATTTATCGCTGAAAAAGAAGCTGAATATAAAGAAGCGTTTGCAAATCCTTATAATGCAGCAAAATATGGCTATATTGACGATGTAATTGAGCCTCGTAACACTCGCTTTAGAGTTATCCGTGCTCTTCAATCGTTAGCTACTAAAAAGGTGGTTAACCCTCCTAAAAAACACTCTAACATTCCATTGTAATCTTTGTTACAATGCGTACAAACGTTAATTCAATGATGAAAAAGATATTAAATTTAAAATTACTTACGCTTTTAAGTGCTATGTTTATCTGTGGGGGAATTTTTGCCCAAGGTATCAAAGACATACGCATCAATGAAGTGTTGGTAAAAAACAGTAATAGTCTTGTTGACGGCTACGGTGAACATAGTAGCTGGATAGAGCTTCACAATACGGGTTACTCGGTCGTAAATATCGCTGGAGCTAAGTTATCTGTCACAATGGGAGGCAGTACACAGACTTATGTGATTCCAAAGAATGACCCTAGTACAAGTATTGCGCCTCAAGGCTATGCAGTTTTTTATGCTGTAGGTGATGAGCAAAAAGGCACATACTACACAAATTTCACGCTAGAGAACGTAACTGAAATTAAGCTTCTTGATGCTAGTAGAACAGGTGTTACGGTTGACTCTTTACAATATGATGCAGCAGCTCAACAAGAAGATGTTACTATCGGATGGTACTTAGGTAGTGATGCTGAAAAAGCCGAATTGAAAAAGCTACCTCATGCAACTCCTGGAACAACAAATAACACAGAAAAAACAGTAAGCCGTGCAGATATTTTCCAAGAAAATGACCCTAACGGTTTTGCGATGGCAATTACGGCTATGAGTGTTGTGTTTATGGCTCTTTGTGTTTTATTCTTTGTGTTTAAAAACACAGGTAAGGCAATGGTTGCGTTCACAAAACGTAAAGAGAAAAAATCTAAAGAGGCTATTGCTAAAGCTAACAATACTTCGATTGAGCACACTCCTGCCTATGAACATGGTGTTCCAGGGGCTGTGATTGCAGCAATTACTCTTGCTATTCAGAAATATGAAGAGGATGTTCATGACTTAGAATCTAAGATTATTACGATTAACAAGGTTGCTCGTACATACTCACCATGGAGCTCTAAGATTTATGGAACTACTAATCAACCGAACAGACGTTAGGCTTTATTTAAAGTCGTAAAGTCTGAAACATTAATGTTAATTTACAAACTAATTTTATGAAAGAGTATAAAATGAAGATAAACGGTAATAAATATGCCGTTTCTATAAAAGAATTAGAAGAAAACATCGCAACAGTAACAGTTAATGGTGTTGAATATAATGTAGAGCTTGAGCGTGAAGCTATCAAAAAAACTAAAACTCCTAAAGTAGTACAAAGACGTGTTACAATTTCTGAAGATGCAACAGTAGCAGTTCCTAGACAAGCAGCAGCTCCTGCAACAGGCGGAAAAACAATCAATTCACCTCTTCCAGGTGTTATCCTTGATGTGTTCGTAAGAGAGGGTGACGCTGTTAAAGCAGGTCAAAAATTGATGATTCTTGAAGCGATGAAAATGGAAAATAACATCGAAAGTGATGTTGATGGTGTTGTTACTTCTGTAAAACGCAAAGGAGATTCAGTTCTTGAAGGTGACTCACTAATTGTAATTGGCTAGTTTAATTTTACTAACTTTTAAGAGATATCTTGGGTTTCTGAGTGCAGCTTTAGAGTCTCTAAAAACAAAACGTTATTATAATGAATGATTTTTTTTCGTTCCTAGGGTCTAATCTTTCAGACTTTTTAGGATATACAGGTTTTGCAAATGCTGAGTGGGGACATCTAGTCATGATTGGTGTAGGTTTGTTCTTCATTTATCTTGGTATTGCGAAACATTTTGAGCCTATGTTGCTTGTGCCTATAGGATTTGGTATTTTAGTAGGTAACATTCCATTTCATCCAGGTCTTCAAATTGGTATTTATGAAGATGGCTCAGTTTTGAACTATTTTTATTTTGGTGTTGTAAAAGGGCTTTATCCTCCGCTTATTTTCTTAGGTATTGGAGCGATGACAGACTTTTCGACGCTTATTTCGAACCCTAAATTGATGCTTATTGGTGCATCTGCACAATTCGGTATCTTTGCAGCATATATGATTGCTTTGCAACTAGGTTTCTCGGGTGCAGAAGCTGGTGCAATCGGTATAATTGGTGGTGCTGATGGTCCTACGGCTATCTTCCTATCTTCTAAACTTGCGCCTGACTTGATGGGAGCTATTGCGATTTCGGCATACTCATATATGGCACTTGTTCCTGTGATACAACCTCCTATTATGAAGGCTTTGACTACAGCGAAAGAGAGAGTTATCAAAATGCGTCCTCCACGTGCCGTAAGCCACACAGAAAAAGTGTTATTCCCTCTTATTGGTCTTCTTTTGACATGTTTCTTAGTGCCATCGGGCATTCCTCTTTTAGGTATGTTGTTCTTTGGTAACCTTATCAAAGAAAGTGGTGTTACAAAACGTTTAGCAGTTACTGCTAGTGGTCCACTTATTGACATTGTGACTATCCTTCTTGGTATTACAGTAGGTGCTTCTACACAAGCTACAACATTCATAACTCCAAAATCGTTAGGTATCTTTGCTTTAGGTGCTTTATCGTTCGTAATTGCAACAACAACTGGTGTTTTGTTTGTTAAGTTCTTTAACTTGTTCTTAAAAGAAGGTAACAAAATTAATCCTCTTATTGGTAATGCGGGTGTTTCAGCGGTTCCTGACTCTGCACGTGTATCTCAAGAGGTTGGTCTTAAATATGACAGAACAAACTACTTATTAATGCACGCTATGGGACCAAACGTTGCAGGTGTTATCGGTAGTGCTGTTGCTGCAGGTATCTTATTAGGATTCTTATCTTAATAGAATATTATATTAACTAAAGAGAAATAACATGCTGACGAATTCTTAATTTTCAGCATGTTATTTCTCTTTAATTTTGTTACTTTTTTTATTTCTCTACTTTTTTTGAAAAAAAGTAGAACAAAAAACTTGCGCAAGGTCGCTTCTTTACGCTAAAAATTAAATATTTGAGCTAAAAATCAAGAAGGGACATAGTCCACAAACACAAAAAAGCTATTCTGACACGTTGTCAAAATAGCTTTTTTTATAAAAATAGTATTATAATTACTATTTAGTAGCTTGTGCTTGAGCAGAAATCATAGCTTTGTCAATTCTAATCTCAACATTAGGAGCAATCTCCATAGTTACTGTGTTTTCTTCAACAGTTTTTACAGTTCCGTGGATGCCACCTGCTGTAACAACTTTGCTACCTCTTTCAAGAGAACTTCTAAATCTAGTAATTTCTTTTTGACGTTTTTGGTTAGGTCTAATCATAAAGAAGTAAACCACGATACCCATAAGTAATAATGGGATTAATGAAGAGAAGTCAAATGAACCTGTCTCAGATGCTTGCGCAACAATAAAGTTAATCATAATTTTTAATTTTTAAATATTTATATTTTTAGATATCAATGTAATGTTTCGGTTTAAAAGCTATTTTATTTCGGTTTCAAACTGTACCCTATACTCCATTTTGTTTGTTTTTATCTTTATGGTAGAGTATTGAAATCCATATTTTTGTTTTGTATCAAAAGTGTAGCCAATTTTTCGAATTTCACCACTAAAAATAGGTTTTGTGTCGTATTCAAAGTTTAAACACCCACAGAATCCATTAATTTCTAGCAATACTAGACTTTCATTTGTGTTGTTTTTAAGGTAAAAGTTCCCTTTTAGAATCTCTCCGCTGTGTACACTCCCTAATTTTTTAACGCCTATAATGTTGTCTATATTGTCTGGTATGCTGTCAAGAGAAAAACTTTCAACAGGTTGTACAGTTTCAATATTCTCAGTAGTTTTCACGCTTTCAGAGCCTTCTTTTCTAGTTATACAGCTTAGAAACAAAGCTAAAAAGATTAAAAAAAACAACTTTTTCATTAAATCAGACTATTTTTTAACTTTGCCCTCTAGCTTGCCTTCCGTTTCTAGGTCTGATGCAATTTTGTCTAAAATACCGTTAATAAACACGCTACTTTGAGGAGTACTGTAGAATTTAGATAACTCAATGTACTCATTCATAGACACAGAAACAGGAATCTCTTTAAAACGTACAAATTCTGTAATTGCTAATTGCATTAAAATACGGTCTGTTAATGCTATACGCTCATAATCCCAGTTTTTAGTGAATCTGTCGATGTAAACTTCGTTATCTCTATATGATAAAAGCGTTTCGTTAATTAACTCTTTAACAAATTTCAAGTCTGTCTTGTTTTTGTAAAGCGGTGGAACTGAAATGTCTTTTAATAGGTTTTCTTCTTTGATGTTTTTGATTAAATAAATCACGTTGTAAGTGATAAATTCGGCTTCGTCAACCCAAAACATTGACATTTCGTCTAGCACCTCGAAAATATAGTCAAAATCTTCAATTTCACGCTTATAAAAGTTTACTATAAAGGCTTTATGGTCTTCAAACGTAACGTTCTCTTTTTCCATGTAAGTCTTATAGTATGCTCTGTCAAGCATGTTTGTAGTGATTTTCTTTACTAATTCAGGGTGTGTCTCCCAACCTAGGTTGTTTTTTATTAGATAAGTATTTAAATTTTCACTATTTCTAATGTGTGCAATAATAGGATTCTCTACAAATCGTCTATTAGGATTTAAGTCTTCAAAAGTAGGTCGTAATTTAGTAGCTCTTTGATCCATTGTATTTTCCACTACCTCAGCGACATCTACAATAAGTCGTAACATAAGGTGGTATAAATCATAACTCTTTGTTATGCTAAAAAGCATGTTTTTTTCAGCTACTGAAATAGGATTTTCTTCTGTTTGCAAGTGTGAATATAACGCTTTTAAACACTTAATTCTTAATAATCTTCTACTTATCATTTTCTGTTAATTTTAGACAACAAAGATACAAAAAAGCATTTAATCTACAGCTATTATTGACAATAATTTATAATTATCTGTTTGTGTATGAGTGTAAGTGTCTGTAAATTAATGTTATTTTGCTAGTTGTCGTAAGTTTCTAAAAGCTTATTCAGTCCATTTTGTTACGGTTTTGATAGATTTTTAGTCTTAAAACTATTCGTTTTCAGTAAGCTCTAAGAAGTCAGATTCGCTTATGATTTTAACGTTTAATTTAGTGGCTTTTTCATACTTTGAAGGCCCCATATCGTCGCCAGCGACAATAAACGAGGTGTTTTTTGATATGCTTGATACAACTTTTCCTCCGTGAGCTTCAATTTTAGCCTTTAATTCATCTCTGCTCATAGTTTTGAAAACCCCTGAAACAACAATCTTTAAACCTTCTAGTCTAGCCGATAAATTTTCCTTTTCTTCAACTTCAAAAGACAGTGAAGATGCCTTTAATTTGTCGATTATGTGAATGTTGTTCAAATCACTAAAGAAAAGTTGTATGCTCTCAGCGATTTTGTCCCCAACTTCGTCTATTTCTAACAGTCTTTCTATTGTTGCACTCTCTAAATTGTCTATGTTTTTAATAGAATATGCGATTTTTTTCGCTGTAGTCTCTCCTACATAGCGAATGCCTAATGCAAATAAAACTCTCTCGAAAGGTATAGACTTAGACTTTTCAATGGCGTTAATAATATTTGTTGCGCTTTTGTCTCCCATGCGTTCAAGAACCTCAAGTTTTTCTTTCTGCAAAGAGTAAAGGTCAGCAACATTCGTTATTAAGCCTTGTGAACACAACATTTCTATTGTTTCATCGCCCAGTCCGTCAATGTTCATAGCTTTTCGTGAGACAAAGTGAATAATACGTCCACTAATTTGTGGAGGACAGCCAGTGGTGTTTGGACAATAGTGTTTTGCTTCGCCCTCATCCCTTACAAGAGGTGTGTTACAGGCAGGGCAGCACACTATATAGTCTATTGTTTCAGAAAATATGTTGCGTTGAGTTAAGTCCACTCCCACAATTTTAGGAATAATCTCTCCTCCTTTTTCTACGATAACAATATCGCCAATTCTTACGTCCAGAAGCTCTATTTGGTCAGCATTGTGTAATGAAGCACGCTTTACGATAGTCCCTGCAAGCTTTACTGGCTCTAGGTTGGCTACTGGCGTAATTGCACCAGTTCTTCCGACTTGATAATCTACGCTTGTTAACAAAGTAAAGGCTTGTTCTGCGCTAAATTTATATGCTACAGCCCAACGAGGAGCCTTAGCCGTGTTTCCCATTATTTGTTGTTGAGAGAAGCGGTTTAGCTTAATTACTACTCCGTCAGTGTCATAAGGAAGTTTTTCTCGCTTTTTGTCCCAAATGCTGATAAATTCGTCAATTTCGTCTATAGACTTACATAATTTTATATTTTCAGAGCATTTGAAGCCCCATTCAGACAGCTTTTGAAGCATCTCATAGTGTGTAGAAAATGGATTTTCATCACAATAGAACCCATAAATTGTAGAATCTAGCCCACGTGAGGCTACAGCTGAAGAACTTTGTAGTTTTAGTGTTCCTGCTGCTGCGTTACGAGGGTTTGCAAATGGATTTTCACCTATGTCCTCACGTTCTTCGTTTAGTTTATTGAAAGATTTGTGGGGCATATATATCTCACCTCTTACCTCAAAAAAATCTGGGTAATCGCTGCCTGTTAATTTTAATGGAATAGACCTAATTGTTTTTACATTAGCTGTTACGTCGTCTCCCTGTGTGCCGTCTCCACGTGTAACGCCTCGCAAAAGTGCGCCGTTTTGATAAGTTAGCGAAATGGCTGTGCCGTCAAATTTAAGTTCAGTGACATATTCAACGTTAGATTCTATCTCTTTTTTTATTCTTGTGTCAAAATCGGTGATTTCAGAAACTGAATAAGTGTTCGATAAGGACAGCATAGGGTAGCGGTGTTGCACCTGTTTAAAATCGCTAGTAATGTCAGAACCTACTCGCTGTGTAGGCGAATTTTCATCAAAAAATTGAGGGTATTTTGACTCTAATTCCTGCAAATTTGAAATTTTTTCGTCAAAATCTTTATCACTAATTATTGGGGAATTTAATACATAATAACTGTGGTTATATGCGTGTAATTCAGCTCTAAGGTGCTCAATTTTAGAACGTATTTCGTGTTCAGATGCCATTAGGTTTTGTTTAATTGTTTTTAGTAAAAAAGTAAAGATATGAAAAAAAATGCAAAAAAAATTTTTGATTAATAATTTTTGATGTAATATTGTAGGACGAAACAGAAGTTTTTATGAGTCATAAGGGGAGTTCTATTTTCTCCCTGATTTTAATTTTCTGTTAATAATTGTTTATTTTTAGTTTAGCAAAAGTTTGCTGTAGTGGTTCCTACTGCCTATTTCTGTCAAATCTAAATGAGGCGATTAGTAATCGAAAAGTATTTTAGGGAGAAATTAGAACTCCCCTTAAATAAGTATTAACATTATAATTTTATTGCAAACAGTAATGAAACCAAGAAACAGAGTTGTTACAAGTTACAAAAACTTGTCTGAAGAATTAGTAGAGGCGTTAAAAAAGAAGTATCCTACAGGTTTATATGATCATATGATTCGTATAGACAAAGGTAATGGTGACTTTTTTTATGCTGTTGTCTTAGATACAGAAGAAACTAGTTATTTAGTCAAAATTGATGTGAAAATTGATGACCTTTCTGATGAAGATGATGACAAAGATTACTTCAGCGATGATATAGAGGGTGCGGATGAATTAGCGGATGAGGATGATGAAGAGTAATATCTAAAATGGTGTTATTTTTTGTTAAAATGATTGTGCCTAATTTAGTGAACTTTCATTACAGGAAAGTGTGTCAATGTTTATTGATACGCTTTTTTTGTTTTTAAACGTCTAGCGCGCTGAATGTTGAATTTTGAGTTGCTCTTTACAGAGGAATTGTTTCTAGTCTTTGAAATTTTATTAAACAATATTTATTGTTCTTTATTTTGATTTGTTAAAAAAATAAAATATTTTTGTAGAAAGTCGTAATTTAACTAAATTTATTTGTTTAGCAACCATGCAAAAGCTTTTATATATAATTTTAAAGACAATTTTAGCCATAACTTTTATTTTCTCTGGATTTGTAAAGGCTGTAGAGCCTATGGGAACAGCTATAAAGTTTGATGAATATTTCTTAGCGTTTAATTTAGAGTCGTTGACGTTTCTGTCACCGTTTTTATCCATAATTTTGCCAGCGTTTGAGCTTTTGTTAGGTATGTTGTTGTTGGTGAACATATATAAAAAGACAGTGGGCTTTTTGACGCTCCTTTTTATGTCATTTTTCACAATTTTAACGTGTTTTATCTATGTTTTTGACCCTGTAAGTGATTGTGGATGTTTTGGAGATGCTTTTATAATCTCAAATGGACAAACATTAGTGAAAAATGTGATTTTGTTAGCTATGGCACTCTATGTTTGTTTTGTTAACATGGGAATGGGCAGAAGAAATCGTTCAGATGTTTATGTGTGCTATGTCAGCAACTTGTCTGGAAGTCGTAAACGCTCAGACTTTAAATACTTTATTCTTTTAATGGTGTTTAGCCTTTTAAATCCTATATATGCTTATGTTTTTCATCCTGTTATAGAGTTTTTGCCTTATAAAATAGGTATTAATATAAATGAATTAACTGAATTTAAGGCTAGTGACACTGTACAAGAGCCTTTGATGTTATATAAAAACAAGGAGACCTTAGAGACTCAAACGTTTAAATTGACAGATACAGAGTGGCAAGATACTTTAAAATGGGAGTTCATAGAGCTTGTTGATAATGTTCAAAATGATGATATCGTATCTTTTGATGTGATTGATGAATATGGCGTAAATATAGCACGTACTATGCTTTATGATAGTGATACGACTATATTTATTGTTTCGAGAAATATATTCAATTTAGAAAATCATATTCCAAAAATTCATGAAATTAGAGTTGCAACGAAAAATAAATATAGTGTGGCAGTTTTAACAACATCAAATATTCGAGATGGTAATTTAATGTTGTCACGTTCAAGTGTGCGAGGTGTTTCTGTGTATAATATGGACGAAACGATGATAAAGTCTTTGGTTCGTGCAGAGGTTGGGGTTGTTGCTATTGGTGGTGCGACAGTTTTGTCGAAAAACAATATAGTAACAATGCCTACGATTGATGATTTAGGTGATTTTCGTAGCTTATTTAGCTGGCAATCCATTCAAAAAGTTGTGTACATCATAATAAATGTCCTGATACTAGGTTTAATATATGTGTTTTTGTTAATTAACAGATATAAACATGAAAAAGATTAATTTTTCATATATTTTAGTTTTGTGCTTTATGTGCGTTGTTTGTTTTCAGGGTTTTGCAGAAAACAAGCAAAAGAGAGATGTGTTTGATGATGAAAGGTCAGAGCATATAGAAAATAATGCTGTTAATTTAATTCAACTAGAAGGGAAAGATGTAAAAATAGAGAAGCTTATGAGATTAAAAAATAGGCTTATGACCTTTTATACGGTAAGTGGAGACGATTCTAATCTTTATGTATTGTCAAAAACTCTATCTTCTCACAGTAGTTGGGAAACTGATACTATAGCTCTGAAAACACGTGATAGCCTTAGGCTGACAACTCATAATTTGTCAATTTTTAAGGTTAAAAGTAGTTCAGAAAGTGAATATATTAAGATTTTCTGTGGAGAGGATTATACGTATGAAGTATTAATACGAAACACATCAGACTTTGATAAGCCTTTTAGTCGTGTAAGTGATTACTATTTAGGGAAAATTAAGGGGGTTTATTTCGATAAAGGAGATTGGAAATTAAATGTCTATTTTTGTGGAAGTAGTGAGTCTTTAATTAATAAAAATGCACAGGGTGACAAATATTTATATAGAATGTCACAGGATAACAATTATAACGTATGGAGCGATCCTATTTTTGTGAGTAAACACAATCGTGAAAGCTTTGCTAATTATAGTTTTGCTAGAAAAGAGAAAGGGAAAACGTCTACAAATTATTCTATTATGAGTTTCGAAAATGATAGAGTGCCTTATTATAGTAATTACAATAATGACACAGGAGTTTGGGAATATGCAATTGAAATGGACGAGAAAATTACGGGGCATAATCACAAAGTTTTTATAGGAAACAACATTGTTTATGTTATGTTTTTTAGAAAAATAGAAAATGACATATTGAATGATATGTATATTTGGTATGGGCGATTAAAAGATTTTGAAAAAGGATGTAAAGGTGGTGATTTGCTGAAAGTTACAGATAATGTAGTATATGGCAATTTAACACAGGAAGAAAAAATGACAATAAATTCATCAATGAATGCAGATATTGTTATAAAAAAGAACAAAATTATGACAACAATTTCTGCAAAATGGATGTCTTATTTGCCTTGTTATGCTTTAAAAGTTGAAATATTAGAAAAACGTATCGTGCCCTATATTTAATAGAGTAATGGTATGAGAATAAGGGTTTTATGTTGTGTTTAGTAGCGTTTAACTCTGATTGAAAATAAAAATAATGCAAATAAATTAATATATTGTTTTTTAAAAGGAAAAATAATTGTTATCTTTGAGCGAATTTTTATTGCTGATAAAATATACAAAATCAGTGTAAATAATTAATAAAAATATTTAAATAGAATAATAATTTCTAGAGGGATTTATTTGAATAAAATAGATTTTTTTTAGAAGAAATAATGCAGTTTTTGCAATAATTAAAAGTTAAGAAAATGAAAAGAATTCTTGTTTCTACAAGTGGAGGTGACTGTCCCGGTTTAAATGCTGTTATTCGTGGTGTAGTAAAACGTGCTGCTCAAGAAGGAGAAGAGTGGGAGGTTTTAGGTAGTATTCAAGCCTACAACGGTATTTTATGGGAACCTACTGAAGTTAAGCTTTTAGATGAGAAAACTGTTTCTGGTATTCACTATCAGGGCGGTACTATTATCGAAACTACAAACAAAGGTGGTCCTTTTGCATGGCCAATTTATGACAAGAAAAAAGAAGAATGGACATACGTTGACCGTTCTGATGAAATGATTCGTAAACTTCAATATATGGGAGTTGATGCAGTTGTTAGTATTGGTGGTGATGGTTCACAAAAACTTTCTCAAAAATTATTTGAGCAAGGTTTAGACATCGTAGGTGTACCTAAAACTATTGATAATGACCTATCAGCTACTGACTTTACTTTCGGTTTCCAAACAGCAGTTCAAATTGCTACTGAGGCTATCGACAAGTTAGTAACTACAGCGGCTTCGCACAACCGTACTTTTGTACTTGAGGTTATGGGTCGTCACACAGGTTGGATTGCTCTTCACGCTG
>JAWXTO010000013.1:0-23182 GCA_044433545.1 Rikenellaceae bacterium | reverse complement strand
ATTGAAAGGGGCTGACGGAGTAGATGGTACGGATGGTACTAACGGAGTAGATGGAACGAATGGTGTTGACGGAACTAACGGAACGGATGGTGTCGATGGCACAGACGGTGCTTCTGCTTATGACATTGCGGTAGCGAACGGATATGAGGGCACAGAAACTCAGTGGTTAGAATCATTAAAAGGCACTGACGGAGTGGATGGTACTGTTGTTATCATTGACGAGACACCAACTGAAGATTCTGCAAACGCTGTAAGTTCAGGAGGTGTATATGATGCGTTACAAAACATTGATGCTGAAACTGTAAATACATCGGGTGATATTACTTCAGAAGGTCGAGTGATAGCCGATGGGGATATATTTTCTAATGACGGCAATGTATTTACTAGTGATGGTAACGTATACACATCTGATGGTGACATATACACTACATCGGGAGATATATATTCGGTGGATGGTATATTCAAGGCACGTAACGGCACATTCTATAAAGGATGGGATGGCGACGAAGTTGAAGTTGCATACAAAGACGAATTACCTACAAAAACTAGTGACTTAACAAATGATAGTGGATTTGTAACGTCTTCTTCGCTTGCAGCAGTAGCTACGAGTGGTAGTTATAACGATTTAACAAACACACCTACCATACCATCAATAACAGGTTTAGCGACTACGGATTATGTCGACACTGCTATAAGTGGCGTTTCGGGAAGTGGAAGCAGTAGCAGTGTAATATTTATAGAAATGTCTGAAAGTAGCATGCCAACATCACAAGAATTATCAACGTTGTTTGGTGGAGGAACAGGCTTTTTAGAATGGATTGGGAAAATGAATACAGGTGAATCGTCGGCTCTAATGGCTTTGACAACTTCAGGCGTAACGACGTACAGTAAGGTAACTGCTCACTATACTACGGTAGAATCAAATTCTACATCTATAACTCTTACAACTACTTATGAGTACGCATCTAATCCATTCACTTTTTTGGTAGCTATATATTATACAATATCTTATAATTCATCAACGGGAGAATTTACCTTTGCTGGGGCGATGTCGAAATAGAGAGGAGTGAGGAGTTGTGAGTTAAGAGTTAGGAGTGAGGAGTGAGGAGTGAGGAGTTAGGAGTTCGCTAACGCGGTTTAAAATTAATAAAAGAAATAAAAACTCTTAACTCCTAACTCCTCACTCCTCACTCTTAACTCCTCACTCCTAACTCCTAACTCTTAACTCAAAACTGTTCAATATAATTTACAAAAAAACATGCAACATATTAGATATTTTTGTATATTTGCATATAGTTATTTTTGTATACGATATGATTGAGATTGAAGATAAAATAGTTAGTGACGACGTTTTAGACTGTTACTTTTCGTGCGATTACTGTAAGTGTAAAGGCATTTGTTGTGTTGAAGGAGACTCTGGCGCACCACTAGAAATTGACGAGTGTAGTTTAATAGAGGATGAACTTGAAGCAATAAAGCCATATATGAGCGCTGAAGGCATAGAAGCCGTTGAAAAAGAAGGAGTTTATACTATTGACTCTGACGGAGACTATACCACAACTTTAGTAAACAACGCAGAATGCGCTTTTACAATTAACGAAGATGGATTTATTCTGTGTGCAATCGAAAAAGCATACAGAAACGGCGACATTTCATTCAACAAACCAATCTCATGTCACCTCTACCCTATCAGAACCGTACAACTTAAAAACGGATTCACAGGACTAAACTATCACAAATGGGACATCTGTAAAGATGGCGTTATAAAAGGCAAAACTGAAGGCATTAAATTATATAAAGCACTTCAAGAACCTATAGAACGAGCTTTCGGCAAAGATTTCTTTAGATATTTAGGCGAAGTAGACGAATTAATTACAAATGGCGAAATCGAAGAAGAATAAATAAAATGGAAATAACTTATATCATACTATTTGTTGTTGTAGCCATTATTATGTCTGCTATTTCTTATTTTCTAGGCGTTTCTAAAGACAAATTAAAGAAACAGTCTTTAGAAAATCAGATAGACACAGCTCTAAATGATAAAGAAAGACTAGAGCAGCATAACGAAATGTTATTTTCTGAAAAAGAAAAAATAGCGTTTCAAAATAAAGAACTTTTAGATACAAATAATGATTTATTAACTAGAAATTCTGCATTTACACGTGATTTAGCTGTTTTTGCAAATGAAAAAGAGAGCCTAAAATCAAAAATAAACGACATTTTTTCTGAAAAAACAAAACTTGAAACCAAATTCAACGAGCTTGTCGATTCATACAACGCTCTTTTAACAAAAAAATCATCATTAAACAGCGAATTAGCAGTTTCAAATAATGCAAACGCCAATTTGTTAAAAGAAGTAGCCGACTTAAAACAAAACTTTGAAAACTCTGAGAAACAATTTAAAGAAAGTTTCGAAAATATAGCTACAAAGATACTCGAAGACCGTATCAAAACTATAAATAAAGACGGAGAAAGTCAAATTAAAAAGTCTATAGAACCTTTAGAAAAAGAACTTACCGAATTCAAAACTCGCATTGAAACAATTTACCTTAACGAGACTAGAGAACGTGCTTCAATATCTAAAGAACTTGAAAACTTATTAAAACTAAACCGTCAATTATCGTCAGATGCAGACTCTTTAGCTCGTGCAATAAAAGGCGAAAACAACCCTAAAATGCAAGGAGATTGGGGCGAAATGATACTCGACACTATCCTATCGAACTCTGGGTTAAAACGAGATGAACATTATTTTGCACAAGAAAGTGTCACAGATGAAGACGGAGCACGAAAACGACCAGACATAATTGTTCGTTATCCTGACAAGCGTGAAATTATAATAGACTCTAAAGTTTCACTTACAGCCTTTTCACGTTATGTTTCAGCCGTAACCGACGAAGAAAGAGACGAAGCGATAAAAAGCCACGTTATATCTATAAGAAGACACGTAGACGACTTAGCATCAAAACAATATGACAATAGAGAAAATTCACTAGACTTTGTTATGATGTTTATACCTATAGAGCCAGCCTACATTTTAGCACTAAACAGCGACAACACGTTATGGGAATATGCCTACAAACGTAAAATTATCATAATTACACCAACTCACCTTATCACAGCCCTAAAATTAATATATGATTTATGGAGCCGTGATGCACAAAACCGCAACGCAATAGACATAGCAGCACGAGGAGCAGTAATGTATGACAAATTTGTCGGTTTTATAACAGATATGCAGGCTATAGGCACATCTCTCGACAAAACACGCAAAGGCTATGACCTAGCACTTAACAAACTGTCTACAGGCAAGGGCAACTTAGTTCGTCAAGCCGAAATTTTAAAAGAACTTGGCGTTAGAGCGTCCAAAGAACTTAACATTTCAGCAAACGAACTTATTGAACCCGAAAACACTGACAAAACAGAATAAATTTTATTATTATATAACCAAAAATTCTAAATAACTATGAAATTTTTTATTGACACAGCCTCATTAGAGCAAATCCAAGAAGCAGCTTCTTTAGGAGTATTAGACGGCGTAACAACAAATCCATCTTTAATGGAAAAAGAAGGTGTAAGTGGCGACGAACAAATCAAAAAACACTACCTTGCAATTTGTGACATCGTAGACGGTGACGTAAGTGCAGAAGTTCTTAGCACAGACTACGAAAGTATGATTGTTGAAGGTAAAGAACTTGCAGCTTTACACCCACAAATCATCGTTAAAGTTCCTTGTACTTTAGATGGTATCAAAGCTATCAAATATTTCACTAACAACGGCATCAAAACTAACTGTACACTAGTATTCTCTATCGGACAGGCTCTTTTAGCTGCAAAAGCAGGTGCATCTTATGTTTCTCCTTTCGTAGGTAGACTTGACGACATCAGTTCTAGCGGTGTTGAATTAGTAGGTAAAATCGTTGAAGCATATCACTTCTATGGATACGAAACTGAAGTTTTAGCAGCATCTATTCGCTCTACACAACACATCATTGACTGTTTAACTGTTGGTGCAGATGTTATTACAGCTCCAATCAGTGCTATCAAAGGTCTTATCAAACACCCTCTAACAGACGTTGGTTTAGAGATTTTTGAAAAAGCAGCTCAAAATATGAAATAGTAAAAATTACACTATTTTATAGAGCAATAATAATAAATATATTATCTTTGCAGAAAATGAATTGACTTTCTCTCTTTCATTTGAGAGGAAGTCTTTTTTTTCATAATTTTCAATAAAATAACTATAACACAATAATTTAGTATGCACAAAGCAGGTTTTGTAAACATCATTGGCAATCCTAACGTTGGAAAATCAACATTAATGAACGCTCTAGTTGGCGAACGCATTTCTATTATCACATCAAAAGCACAAACTACACGTCACCGTATTATGGGCATCGTAAATGGCGATGATTTTCAAATTGTATATTCTGACACACCAGGAGTACTAAAACCAAATTACAAGCTACAAGAATCTATGCTTAAATTCTCGACTAGCGCATTAAAAGATGCCGATTGCCTGTTATATGTTACTGACTGTGTTGAACAATCTGACAAACACCAAGAATTTATTGACAAAGTAGTTAATTCAGGGCTTCCAACCTTATTGGTAATCAACAAAATAGATCTTACTACGCCTGAAAAGCTAGAGCAAATGATAGATCAGTGGCAAACTACCCTACCAAATGCTAAGATAGTTCCTGTTTCTGCACTAAACAACTTCAACGTTGAAAACCTTTTCAAACTAATCCTTGAAATGCTACCAGAAGCTGAACCTTACTATCCAAAAGACACGCTTACAGACAAGCCTATGCGCTTTTTTGCATCTGAAATCATACGTGAAAAGATACTTTTAACGTATGACAAAGAAATTCCATATTGTGTAGAAGTTGACATAGACGAATACAAAGAAACTCCAACAATAGACCGCATTAGAGCTATTATATATGTAGCTCGTGACTCTCAAAAAGGAATTATCATTGGACACAAAGGCTCTAAGTTAAAACACGTTGGCACAGAAGCTCGTAAAGATTTAGAAACATTCTTACAGAAAAAAGTATTCCTAGAAATTCACGTAAAAGTTGGTGACGACTGGCGTAACAACACAAAAATGCTTAAAAATTTCGGTTATATAGAATAATCATTCTCAATGATAAACAAAAACTCCAGCTATTTCAAAATAGCTGGAGTTTTTTATAAGATGTATAACGTTTAATTTTTAGATCTAAAATATATCTGAATTGGACAACCTTGGAAATCCCAACGTTCTCTAATTTTATTCTCTAAGAAACGTCTATATGAATCTTTAACATACTGCGGTAAATTCACAAAGAAAACAAACTGAGGCGTTTGTGAATGCAGCTGTTGAGCATATTTAATACGAATATATTTACCTTTAATTGAAGGCGGAGGAGTTTGCTCGATAATAGGCAAAATAAACTCGTTAAGAACAGATGTAGTAACACGTCTACGTCTTGATTCATAAACTCGCACTGCATCTTGAAGCACATCAAAGATACGTTGTTTAGTGATTGCAGATGTAAAGATGATAGGAACATCTTTAAATGGAGCTAGCTTACTTTGGATATCCTCTTTGAAATCTTTCATTGTGTGAGTGTCCTTTTCTACTAAGTCCCACTTGTTCACAACAATAACACACCCTTTTTTGTTTCTTACTACAAGTTGGAATATGTTCATATCTTGTGTTTCAACACCTAAAGTTGCATCTATCATTAGAATACACACATCAGAAGACTCAATAGCACGCACAGAACGCATTACTGAATAAAATTCAAGGTCTTCATGCACTTTAGTTTTCTTACGAAGCCCTGCTGTATCAATTAAGAAGAAATCTAATCCGAATTTGTTGTAACGTGTTAAGATAGAGTCACGTGTAGTACCCGCAATAGGAGTTACAATGTTTCTATCCTCTCCTAAAAGAGCATTTGTAATTGAAGATTTACCAACATTAGGACGACCTACGATAGTAAATTTAGGAAGATCTAACACTTCTTCCTCTTTTTCTTCTTCAGACGGCAAAAGTTCAACAATCTTGTCCATAACTTCACCTGTACCGCTACCACTCATAGAGCATACACAGTAAGGGTCACCAAGACCTAAGCTATAGAACTCATGTGAACCATATATACGGTCATTATTGTCTACTTTATTTACTACTAGAATTACGTTTTTGCCATTACGACGTAAGATGTCAGCAACATCTTCGTCTAAGTCTGTAACGCCTGTAACGACATCTACTAAAAACACAATAACATCACTTTCTTCTATTGCTAAAAGAACCTGTTTTCTTATTTCGTCTTCAAATATATCATCTGAATTGTGAGCATATCCACCAGTGTCAATTACTGAAAATTCTTTCCCACCCCAATCGGTTTTACCATAATGGCGATCACGTGTTGTGCCCGATGTATCATTTACAATTGCTTGGCGATACCCTACAAGTCGGTTAAAGAAAGTACTTTTACCTACGTTAGGGCGTCCCACTATTGCTACTAAGTTTCCCATATTTTAAATATTATTGCGCAAAGATATAGAATTTCAGTCAATTATACAAGTTAGGAAGTTCTTTTTTAAAATAACGAC
Organism: Rikenellaceae bacterium; assembly: GCA_044433545.1. GTDB lineage: Bacteria > Bacteroidota > Bacteroidia > Bacteroidales > Rikenellaceae > JAWXTP01. The sequence continues at coordinate 16,582 of JAWXTO010000013.1, read as the reverse complement.
TGTGCAGAACTCTATTTTGGAGCTTTATTGTACAGATAAATAGATATAAATGTAAATATTATATTCGGCAACCACACCGCCAACAATGTTGGCATATCTCCTGCCTTTGCAAACTCATTTGTAAGCTGCATCGCCATAATATAAGAGAAACATAATGTGATACCGATTCCGATATGAAGACCAGTTCCCCCTCGAACCTTACGTGATGATAAAGAAAGCCCTATCAGCGTTAATATAAACGTAGAAAATGGATATGCAAAACGATTATACATGTCAACTTCAAACGTTGCAATTTGATCTGAACCTTTAGCCTTTTGTTCGTCAATGAACTCTATTAGCTCTTCTATATCCAGGGTTTGTATATGGTACTCAACCTTACCAAGCTCTGAAGCAGTAAGGTTTATCATCGTATCTAACGGCTCTTCGTGTTTAACTAAAACCTCTTGATCATTCTCATACGTTCTAGTTAAAAAACGCTTTGCCTTCCATCGAAGAGTTTCATCATCAAATTTAGCATTTTGTGTTGACATCGTTGACACAATTGTCCCTCCATCATAAGTTTCAAGAACTAAGAAACTTGCATTTTTTGTTACACTATTGTAGCCTTTAATAGAAATAAAGGTGTCAGGAGAAATTTGTCGATATATAAAGTTTTCGTAATTATCTTTTTTATTCTTTTTTAGATATTTTGCCTCAAACTGAAGTCTCGTAACGTTAGCTTTTGGGATAATATACAGATTCAACGCTAAAGACATTGAGGCAACAATCAGCGCAGATATAAAATAAGGCCAAATTAGCCTTTTAAAGCTCACGCCCCCAGACAGCATCGCAATTATTTCTGTATTATACGCCATTTTTGACGTGAATAAAATAACTGCAATAAATGTTATCAGTCCACTAAATTGGTTTATGAAAAAAGGCACAAAATTTAAATAATATTTAAGTGCTACATCTACTAATGGCGCATTCAATTCAAGAAAGTCATCCATTTTTTCTACAATGTCAAACACCACAATAATAATGACAAGCATCATAATTGTAAAGATGTATGTTCCTAGAAATTTTTTGATTATATATCTATCTAGGATACCTATTTTAAGCCTTTTTATTTTTCTAAATAACCACATAGTTAATTGAATTTATCGTCTTACAGATAATTGAACGACCATTTTTTCTTTCCACTCCTTGAATGTTCCAGCAATAATTTGCTTACGTGCTTCTTTAACAAGTTGTAGATAAAACGCCAAATTATGCATAGATGAAATTTGAGCTGCAAGCATCTCTCCCGAAACTGAAAGGTGACGAAGATATGCCTTTGAATAAACTCTATCTATTTCACAATCTGAATTTTCATCTATCGGAGAAAAATCTCTTTCCCACTTTTTGTTACGTATATTTATGATGCCATCCCACGTAAAAATCATACCATTACGTCCATTTCTTGTCGGCATAACACAATCAAACATATCGACACCTCTATCAATAGCTTCAAGAATGTTAATAGGCGTACCTACTCCCATCAAATAACGAGGTTTGTCTGTTGGCAGAACGTCATTCACAACTTCAATCATATCATACATAGTCTCAGCAGGTTCACCGACTGCCAAACCGCCAATTGCATAGCCATCAGCATCAAATTGTTGTACAAATTCAGCAGACTTTATTCTCAAGTCTTTGTATGTACACCCTTGAACAATAGGAAATAGCGATTGATAATATCCATATAGAGGATCAGTAGAATGATATTGCTCAAAACAACGTTTTAACCATCTATTTGTCAATTCTAAAGATTTTCTTGAATATTCGTAACTAGCAGTACCTGGAGGACATTCATCAAAAGCCATCATTATATCTGCACCTATGATACGTTGTGTATCAATAACATTTTCAGGCGTAAAAAGATGTTTTGAGCCATTTATATGAGAACTAAAATGACATCCTTCTTCTGTAATTTTACGTCTTTCAGCCAAAGAAAACACTTGAAAACCACCACTATCTGTTAATATTGGACCATCCCACGACGAAAATTTGTGTAATCCTCCCGCCTCGTTTATAATTTGTAGCCCTGGACGAAGATAAAGGTGATATGTGTTGCCAAGTATAATTTCAGCCTTTACATCAGATTTTAAATCTCTGTGAAGCACTCCTTTTACCGTTGCAGCAGTACCTACAGGCATAAAAATAGGAGTTTCAATAACTCCGTGGTCAGTCTTAAACTCACCTGCTCTCGCATTTGAATTTTTAGTAGTATGTTGAAGTGTAAATTTCATTTATATTATATTTTCTACAAAAGTAGTCTTTTTTTGTCAAACTAACAATAAGACACCATCTCTATATGGCTATACGTATCATTAAACTCAACATTTTACAGAGAGAATAATAAAAATCCATTATTCGCCCTATAAAATATCAGTGTAAATCATTAGTTAATGTCTTCATAGTCGACATATTCGCCTATACTATTACTTACTTTCTTTGAAGTTTTATCAGAATCTGTCGTTTTCACATACACTTTACCTTCTTTTTGTTTCTCTTGCTGTGCGGTATTTTGTGTATTTCTTTGACCTCCAAAATTAGTATATGTATAATAGCCATTCCCTCCCATACCTCCATTTTTATTTAGGTTTTTTAGTTTTCTAGCTATATACCACCTTAATAAATACGGCAATAATTTTGCAAAAATATATGAGAATAATACTATACATATTAGAACTGTTAAAAACATATCCATCTTATTTTACTTACATTTAAATTGTTTCTTTACGAACAAACAAGCACAAGTAGCTGAAATAAAACAACTTACAACGCAAACATTCGTCTTTACAAAAAATTAATTTTAATTATCCCTTGACAAATATAACGATATTTTTTGTAACTTATTTTATTGTACAAAAAATTAGGTTAACCAACATGAAATAAATCACACTAGTCAACCTAATTTTCATCTGCTTACAAAGAATAAGCTATTTAAATCGCCACTCGCTTAGTACACTGTAATTTCGTCTAAGAAGAACCACGCCTTTCCGCCAATACCTCCATGCCAAGCAGGGCAAACTTTTATGTTTTCAGCTTTAACTTTAATATAACGAGCCTTAGAACCTTCTCTTGTTTCAGTATATTTTTTATAAATTGTACTTGTTGAACGATCTTCTGGTTGATCAAAGCTACCAAACTCAGTAAAGTTTTCACCATCCTCAGAAATTGCATAGCTCACATGTTTAGGCAAGAACACCCACTGACCAACTTGATGTAAAAAGTCAGTTTCTACAGAAGAAAACTCTTTTACTTCGCCCATATCAACGATAAATTCTGCATCTGTACCTTCCCAGCCTATCCAACTTTCAACAAAAGAATTACCTCCAAACAGTCCATCTGTCAACAACTCTTCAGCTGTCTCTAAATAACGACCTGTAGGCTCAATAATCCATTCTACTTTAGAGCCTGCTGCTAAGTTGTGAGTTGAAGGTACTAAATATCTTGCTGCATAATCATCACAGTAAGCTTGTGCATTACTTTTCTTAGCATTCAAATCTGTCACTCCAAAATATTTAGTTCTTTCTTTAAAAAGAGCTACTTTGTTACGCAAATCTTCAACATCAACACCTTTTATAGTACGGAAAACCTCTAATTGTGCATACTGTAGCGACAAACGAGACAATCTCACTCTATCAAGAATTTCTACATCATCTTTTACTGCAGCCTCAGCTTTATCGAACAATCTATCATATTCTTTAAGCATTTGCACGTTCAAAAATCCATTTTTATGACATACTGGAGACTCATAAATCACAAGTGGTGCACCAGAAGCAACCAACCCACCTTGTTGCAGCTTCAAATAGTCATAAATATATGGTGCAGCTTCTTTATAATAGCCATAAACAAACTCTTTCATAAGTTCATCCATATCTCTATCTTTGTCCCACATCAATTTTGCTAGCACATAAGCTCTTAATTCTGAGAAATCGACTCCTTTATATGAATTTATTTGTTCAAAAAGCTTAGTTACGTGATTGTCATAAAACAATTGAACATTTTCTTGCAAAGTATGAAAATTAGGGAACGGCGACACTGTGTTATCGAAGTTGATACCATAATCCCACATAAAGATATTGTCTGAAATCTTGCTCCAGTCTTCCATATAGTCTACAAATGTTGAACCCGTATTAGTATATGGCAACGCTAACTGTCTTGTACATTCAATATTACAAAGCATAATGTTGACATTTTCACGTGGTTTCACATATTTAGGAGGCTTAACCGTGTAAGTGTATGCTAGTGTTGAGATTTCTTTATCTGGGAAACGTTCTGCTATACGATTTACGAAATATAACATAGAACCTACTGGCGATTCTTCATAGTCGTCAATAGCTTTACACTTTTCACATCTACAGTAAGCACCTTTACCATCATTTTGGCTAACAGAAATCAACGTTTTCTCAGGGTGAACCTTAAAAACAGAATCTAATTTCGCAACCATAATGTTATAGACTTCTTCATTTGATAAACAAAGCTGAATTTGTTTACCTGAACGTCTTTCTCCTAAAATCTCAGCATAGTATTCAGGGTTATCGACACCATACACCTCATTTGGCATTAATCTAAAAAATGTGTGCACCCATAATCCACCTGCAAACACTTCTGATGGCAATTTCAGTCTATGAAATGCCTTAAAAGCTGCATTTTGTTGACCATCACCGTGTATTTGTCGGTATTCAAATGACGGATTAGTAGTGTAAGCTATATCCTCAGCAATTATCATATTTTCTGACTCTGGAATTTCAAAAGCCTCAGCAGACCAATAGCGAACACCAAAATATTTTTCTAGGACATCACAAACTCCATAAACTGAACCTTCTCCCTCACCAGAAATAATTCTCAATTTTCCGTCTGTTGTTTTTACCGAAAACCCGTCTTTAGTGATACTTTTATCTTCAATTCCATTAGCTTTTCCGATAACAATATCGCCATCTTTTACTTTTGTTTTGCTATCTAAAATCTGTAATTCAGCACCACTAATTTTATTAACGTATTCAACCATTAATGCTGCTGCTGCCTCATCAACTTTTTCATTTTTGTCTACGATAATACGAGATTTTGCTAAATCAATCTGCGAAAACGCAACGTTTACACCCAACATAAACGCTAAAAACAATATACTTTTCTTCATAAATAAAGTTTTAAATATGTTCTATAATTAAGGGGAGTTCTAATAACTGGCTTTTTTTGATTTTTTATTATAGGGCTTTAGATTTGGATTTTATAAAATTCGAAGATGAAGTCCTATAATGGAAACGCATTAAAGTTCAGTTTTTAGAAGTTCCCTAAAAAAAGGGACGTTCATAAAGCACTCCTCATGAACATCCCTTTCTAATATAATTCTAATTATTCTATTACTTCAACAGTCTCGTTGTTAGTAATTTTCAATTTCACAGGAAATACTAAATCTGTATCTCTCATTTTATTAACATCGTCCTCAATGTTTTTAGCCGAACGAGTTACTTTTCCATTAAAAATTTCTTTTCCTTGATAGTAAACAGCAACTTTTTTATCAAGATTCATCATTTTGTCATTTAGTCCTACGATAAATGATGCTGGTGCAGCCTCTAAAATGTCAACTCGACCCTCTTCATACGAAACTACAACTTTTTGGTGTTGTTTTTTGCCATCTTCAGTAGCTTCTAACCAATAGAATTTATCACGGATGATGTTGTCTTGTATCCAAACAACTTTATTAGGAATTGTGTTACGTTTAAACTTAGGCATCCATGACATAGAAACAGAATCTTCACGCATCATCCAATGTTCGTATTGTTCAAAAATCTTAATATCGTGAATGTATGCTCCCTCATCAACTGTTGATAATGAATCATGTTTTATTTTCCATTTACGAGCGTGATCGTTACGCTTGTAAGGAGTATCTTTACCTCCCATATATAACGCAAAAGGCAAGTTTCTTAAAGATTCAATTTGTGCATCTCCAGGGTGACCAGCACTCATAGCAGCAGCAGCCCAAAGGTCAGCAAGACGAGGTGCAAGTTGATATGTACCGTCTCCACCTGCAGAATAACCCATAATATAAACCTTATTAGGGTTTACGCCTTCATTAATAACAGCAAGTTCAATAGCTTTTTCAATAAATCCATCCATATAGCCTTGGTGCCACATGTTCCATGAATTTGTCGGAGAACGAGGCACAAAATAGACTCCTTCTTGTGGTGTATACAATTTCTTTTGATTTTCCCATTGCTTGTCGTTAGCTTCAGGTTTAGTTCCGCCACCACCGTGCATAGTGATGTACATCGCACGACCATCTTCTGGCATTTCACCGAAGATTTTATAGAAAAACTTCATTTTGTACTCACCGTTAGTAAGTTCTCGATTTTCCCATTCTGAACCATATTCAGCAACACTTTTTTCTTGGCGTTCTTTAATAAGAGTTTCTGTTAATTTGTCAGCATTCTTTTTAGAAAGGCTTTGTGCAGAAACATCTGTGGCTGTAATTGCTAAAGATAATACAGACACAAACAATAACGAATTAGTTATTTTTTTCATAATATTTAGTTTGTTTTATTAATTATTATAAGTCCCCTTAATTTATTGGTGTTAGAAAGAAAACATTGTTGTTTGTCTCTAAAAGCGTCACATCAGAACCACCTTTTAGATTTAATAGCTTATATATTTCCGTAACTGAATATTTTCCTCCTCTTTTTACGATAGTAGCACTTTTTATGTCATTTTGTTTAAGATATCTTTTAATCTCTTTCGGTTTAAACGACATAAAATGACTAATTTTATATTTTCTGCCTAAAAAATTGTCATGAAAATCTTCACTTAATGCCACCCCATCTTTTGAAGTAATTTCTAAATTTGGGAAATTATTGACTATATAAGTTTCAAATGTTCTACTCTTATAAAAAGTAACATCACCGATGTAAAGATAGGTATAATTATTTGAAAAATCAGTAAAAATTGCATTTTTATAAACTTTATTTAAGGATACCCTTACAATTTCACCATTCTTAGATATAATTGTATTTCTGAAAACCAAATCTTTATGTTCAGAAAATTCAATTTCTACAACTAGTTCTTTACATTCATTATTATATGATACAGACTCGATACAAACAGCACCAAAACTCTCAAAATCTCGTTTTGCCTGCTCTACATCATACAAAGGCGAAGCCTTAATAACTAACTTTTTTGTAATTTGTGGCGCATATTTAAGCACTTCAAACACATTAGGCGAACAATCTTCAAACAAAAACACTCTTTTTTCGTCACTACGCCTTGCAGGGTCAATAAATATCAAATCTGCCTTTTCTCCTTCATATTTTTGTATAAAATCACATGAATCTGCACACACCACCTCAACATTCTCTACTTTTAATTTTTCAAAGTTATGTATAGCAATTTTTGATAATAATTCATCACGCTCTATTGTCACAACTCTCTCAAAATTTTTAGAAAAATGTAAAGTATCAGAACCTATCCCGCAAGTCAAATCAATACACAATTTCCCCGAATAATCTTTAGCTTTTGAGGTATAAAGGCTGCTAGATTGTTCAAATGACAGCTCAGGAATCACACATCTAGCACTATAATAGTCTGGAAGTTTGTCTTTTGCCTTTTGAAGATACTTCACTTGTGTACAAATAGCCTTATCAACACCTTTCAAAGCAAGTTTAATCGGACATTGGTCTATATAGTCATCAAGGCAAGCATTCTTTATTATTTCAAAATCTTCAAATGTCATATTTTTGCAATTTCTGTATTATTTTTGTTGATAGTATAAATTACTATTAAATACAAATTTACTACATTATTTCATAAACATATCTTATCTTTGTAAAAAAACTATGGAAAAAGCATTAGAATATTTAAAATCTCACAAAGAGCTAGCATTCGCAACAGTCAGTGACAACAAGCCTAAAATTCGTGTATTTCAGATAATGAAACAAGATAAAACTACACTTTATTTTGCAACAGCTCCCCACAAAGAGGTCTACAAACAGCTACAAGTGAATCCTTACGTAGAATTACTGGCTATGGACAATGAAATATCTGTCCGCATTGAAGGCAAGGTATATTTTGACGTTGAAGATAATGTTTGTAAAGAAATTTTCGACACAAATGATGTGCTTCCTCGCATTTATCCCGATTATAAATCTATGGTCTACTTTAGATTGCCAATTAAATCTTTAGACTATTTTGATTTGAAACCTACACCTCCATTGCTTGAACATTTTGAACTATAATAGAAATTTCTACTCCCCTTCAAACAAGATTCACCATTCAAACTTAGATAATAAATGGAGCAAAATCTATCTGTCATATTCCTTATCGCATATATTATTATTGTTGTTGTAATAGGAATAAAAAATAGCAACTCAAAAAACACTAGCGACTATTTTCTAGCATCTCGAAAATTGCCATCTTGGCTTCTTGCTATCACATTTATCGCATCATGGTGGGGAGGAGGCTCAGCAATTGACCTTGTTGACCACTCTTACAATGACGGATTAGGTTCATTTTGGATATATGGAATGCCTGTACTATTTTCTACATTATTTATGTATTTTATGGCAGGTAAAATTCGTCGTGCAAACACAATTAGCCAACCTGAACTAGTCGAAAAGCGATATAATAAAAGGGTAAGTAGAATTTTAACGCTTTTCATCCTTGTTTTTATGACTTTAGGAGTTGCCACGCAAATTATTGTCATCGGACATTTCTTTCAATCATTTTTCGACATGCCATACCTTTCTGGAGCAATCGTTGGCTCAAGTATAGTGTTGTTCTATTCTATGTTTGGCGGCTTTAAGGGAGTTGTTTTAACTGACCTACTTCAATTTGTATTTTTCTTCGTAGGAGGAATTGCCCTCTTAGTGTTCGCATACAACAATTCTGGAGGTTGGCAAGCTGTCGAAGAACATGCCTCACACATCGGAAAAACAGATTACACTCAGTTCTGGTCTAAAGCATCAGATTATCTAGCTTATGTATTTACATTTGGTGTTTCGTGGGCAGTTCAAGCGAATGTATGGCAACGTATCTCGGCAGCAAAAACAGAAAAAAGTGCTAAAAACATGATGGCTTTAAGTTTTATAGCTTTTATTCCTCTTTATTTAATGGTAACTCTTACAGGGATGTTTGCCTCTACAATGTTTAGCGATATGCCTACAGGTGGTATAGTTCCTGCAATAGTAAAACTGTTGGATTCTCCCGTTTTAAGTGCTCTAATTTTCGTAGGACTATGTTCTGCGATTATGTCAACTATGGACTCTATGCTGAACACTGGTGCATTATCATTAACAGTAGACATTTACCAAAAATACATAAAAAAAGGAGCTTCCGCCAAGGAATTAGTGTCAGTTGGACGTATTTCTACACTTTTAGTATTCTTAGTTGCATTAGTTATTGCTTTACGCATAGAATCTGTCATTGATGTGGCATGGATAGGGGCAGATTTTATTGCTACGGGCGCTTTCGTTCCGATAATTGGAGGCTTTTTCTGGGAAAAATCTACTAGTAGAGCTGCCGTAAGCTCTATGATTTTTGGATTTTTATTTTCAACATATAATATGTTAATTGCACTAGGCATTTCGCTTCCTAGTTGTTGGGAAGTCGCTTCTGTTGAACAAGCTATCATAGGAATAAGTATTTCTCTAATTTTGTTTATTTTTGTCAGCTTGACCCCTACAAAAAAGACGTTTTAAAGCATTTGTAGCGATATTATTTGATATTTAAGTTATTTTTTACTATTTTTGCGTAAATCTAAAACTTTAAAATATGAAGAAACTACTATTTGTCATATCGGCATTAGCATTTATTGTCGGATGCACACCGAAAATAGGGAATAACGCAATGAACGTAGTCATTCCTGCCCCAAACACCGTTATCGCAACTGACGGAGTTGTAACTTTTAAAGGAGGAGTAGAAATTACACATAAAGGATATGACAAAAAAATAGCTTTATTAGAAAATAGTCTAAAAGAGAAATTCAACATTGAAAATAATGGTAAAGGTGTGAATATCACAATTATTGTTGACGAAAGTTCTGCTATCGCTGAAGAAGGATACCTATTAAACATCTCAAAAAAAGGAATAAACATCACTGCTTCAACTGATGCTGGGGCATTTTATGCTACACAAACGTTAATCCAACTTATGGAAGATGGGAAAACTGAAAATGGCATAGAAATAGGCTATCAAACTATAGATGATGCACCTCGTTTTGCATTCCGTTCATTAATGTTAGACGAATCTCGCCACTTCTTTGGCGAAGAAGAAGTATTGCGCATCTTAGACGCAATGGCTGGCATCAAAATGAATGTATTACACTGGCACTTAACTGATGACGCTGGATGGAGAATCGAAATTAAACAATATCCTCTACTTACAGAAGTTGGCAGCAAGCGTTCAGACACAGAAGCTGGCACATGGAAAAGTGGAAAAACACAAGGCAAGCCTCACGAAGGATTTTACACACAAGAACAAATAAAACGAATTGTAAAATACGCTAAAGAGCGTAACATTAAGGTTATTCCTGAAATTGAAATGCCTGGTCACGCTAGTGCAGCAATTGCAGCTTACCCTTGGTTAAGTACAAAAAACGAAACTATTGAAGTACCTGTTACATTTGGAGTTCATTACAACATTTACAACGTCATTGATCCTAAAGTTGAAGAATTTCTTCAAAATGTAGTGACAGAAGTAATAGAATTGTTCGATGCAGACATTATTCACATCGGTGGTGACGAAGTACGCTTTAACCACTGGGAAGAGGACAGAAAAATGGCTGCCTACAAAAAACAAAAAGGCTTTAGCTCATTTATGGATATTCAAATTGAATTCACAAACAAAATGTCTAACTTTATTGAAACTAAAGGAGCTAGCATGATGGGATGGAATGAAATTTTAGGCAAAAATCTACATGAAGGCATAATAAGCTTTGAAGAAACATCAAATAAAGTCGCTTCAAATGTAGTAGTTCAATTCTGGAAAGGTGATATCGCTCAATTAACAGAAGCTGCTCAAGGAGGATATAAACTAGTGAACTCTTATCACGTTCAAACTTACTTAGATTATACATACAGATCTATTCCTCTTAAAAAAGCATATAGTTTCAACCCTATACCTGACGGATTAGCCGAAGAATACCACAAAAACATCTATGGTCTAGGTTGTCAAATGTGGACAGAATGGTGTCCAGAAATTTCTGATGTACACAGACAAGTATTCCCTCGTCTAGCAGCTTATGCAGAAGTTGGCTGGAGTAGTTTAGACGTAAAAGATTATGATAGTTTTATGTCACGTCTTGAACCATTAACTAAAGTATGGGAAAAAGATGGAATCGTTGGGTATTCTCTTGAAACTATAATCGCTGAAGAGAAAGAAGCTGCCGAAAAAGAAGCTGCTAAGAAAAAAGCTGCCGAAGAAAAGGCTGCTGCTGAGAAAGCTGCTGCTGAAAAGGATACAACAGAGGTAGTAGCTGAATAACAAGCAACTAGAAAGTGAGACAATAAGATAAGCGAGGAGGAGTTTTAATTATTATGAATTTTGAAGAGTTAGGAATCAACACGATTTTTATAAATCAACTAGAGAAATTAAATATTTCGACTCCCACACCTATACAAGAATTAGTAATAGGAAAAATACTAAACAACGACAGCATAATTGCCACTTCCCAAACAGGAAGTGGCAAAACTATAGCCTATTTATTACCCTTAATTCAGCAATTAAGTCAAGAAACAGCTGAAACAAAAGCTCTAATCTTAGTCCCTACACGTGAACTAGCTCAACAAGTTGGCGGTGTGTGTAAATGTCTGTGTGAGGCAACATCACTAAAACACACCATTATCTATGGCGGAGTTGATTATGAACCTCAAATTGAAAGTTTAAAGGCAAATTCTGAAATTATAATCGCTACACCTGGGAGACTAATTGACATTTTAGAGCGTAAAATGTCAGAAATACAAAACATAGGCTATTTTCTTCTTGACGAAGTAGACCAAATGTTAGATTTAGGATTTTTAGAACCCATAAAAACACTATCTCACCTAAGAAACGACAAAACAGTGACTCTTTGCTTCTCTGCAACTATGACTGACTCTATAAAAGAAGTAATTTATGAGCTAAATGAAAATATAGAAGTTGTAAATGTGGAAAATCAGCGATTAGCCGTAGAAAAGATAAATCAAATAAATTATTTTATCGACAGAAGCATGATGGACGCTTTGCTGTTGCACCTTTTGCGCAAAGAAAAGCCTTCACAGGCTGTCATTTTCACTCGTTCTCGAAATATGGCTGATAGACTTGTAGACATTCTTTCTCAAAATGAACTAAAGTCAGAAGCTATGCACAGCGACAAGTCACAAGCGGCTAGAGAGCACATTCTCGGAAGATTTAAATCTTTAGAAACAACAATTCTTGTAGCTACAGACGTCATAGCTCGTGGAATAGACGTAGATTCTATTACCCACGTATTCAACTATGGGCTGCCCCAATCAGCAGAACAATACATTCACAGAATTGGACGCACAGGACGAGCTGGACGTTCAGGTAAAGCAATTACTTTATGCTGTCCAACCGACAAATTGTTATTAGAGGCTACATGTAAGCTTATGAAACACAACATTCCTAGTGAAATGAACCACCCTTACATGACACCTGATGTTATAAAGGCATTAGAACCTCAAAAAAAGAACAAAAAGAAACGTCGCTAACTCGATAGCTAAAACTTGAGACTCTCCATATAGGATTGTAAAATTATAGATGCACTAATTTTATCAATGTTGCCACTTTTTTCACGTCTTTCAATCTTTTTAGAACCTGCGGTTATCATTGACTGTAAAGCAAGTTTTGAAGTAAATCGCTCATCATGATAAATAACCTCACAAGAAACGTTCTTTTTTAAGCGATTAACAAAAGGCTCAATATATTTAAACGACTCTGACGGCTGACCATTCATCTGTAATGGCATGCCTACAACTATCTTTTCTACCTCATTCTGAGACATATAGTCAATAACAAAATCAAATAGGTTTTTTGTCTCTACAGTCGTCAAAGGTGATGAAATAATTTGTAAAGTGTCTGTTACTGCGAGACCTGTTCGCTTCTTTCCATAGTCAATTGCTAAAATTCTAGCCATATTTTTTCTAATTTATTGCATTTTTTTACAAAGATAGAGTATCTTTGCAAATAGTAACTCTTTTTTAGGCTTTAATTAAATAAAATATGCTAAATTAGCGTTTCTAAATTTACACACTTTTCAATTAAAGAGACTTATAATATAATAAAAATATGACACAAGAAGAACTATTTAAAAAACTAATTTCTCACTGTAAAGAATATGGTTTCATATTCCAATCGAGCGAAATTTATGACGGATTAAGTGCCGTTTATGACTATGGACAACTAGGCGCAGAGCTAAAAAACAACATCAAAAAATATTGGTGGGATGCAATGGTTAAGCTAAACTCAAATATCGTAGGTATTGATGCAGCAATCTTTATGCACCCAAAAGTATGGGAAGCTTCTGGTCACGTAGGCGCATTTAACGATCCATTAATTGACAATAAAGACTCTAAAAAACGTTATCGTGCTGACGTTCTTATCGAAGAATGGATTGCAAAACAAGAAGAAAAAATCGCTAAAGAAGTTGCTAAAGCTAAAAAACGTTTTGCTGACTTCGACGAAGCTATGTTTCTTGAAACTAACGGTCGTGTAGTTGAAATAAAACAAAAAATCGCTGACGTAACTAAACGTATGGTAGACACATTGACTGCTAACGACTTAGAAGGCGTAAAACAATTAATTTTAGATTGCGAAATTGTATGTCCTATTTCTGGCACTAAAAACTGGACTGACGTTCGCCAATTTAACCTTATGTTTGACACAAAAGTAGGTTCTGTGTCTGACGAAGCATCAAAAATATATCTTCGTCCTGAAACTGCACAAGGTATTTTTGTAAACTTCTTAAATGTTCAAAAAAGTGGACGTATGAAGATTCCATTTGGTATCGCTCAAATTGGTAAAGCATTCCGTAATGAAATCGTTGCACGTCAATTTATCTTCCGTATGCGTGAATTTGAACAAATGGAAATGCAATTCTTTGTTCGTCCAGGTGAAGAGATGAAATGGTATGAATACTGGAAACAATTCAGAATGAGTTGGCACAAAGCTCTTGACTTCGGTGAAGAAATGTATCGTTTCCACGACCACGACAAACTTGCACACTATGCAAATGCTGCTGCTGACGTAGAATTTAAATTCCCATTCGGTTTTAAAGAAGTAGAGGGTATTCACTCTCGTACAGACTTTGACCTTGGTAGTCACCAAAAATTCTCAGGTAAAAAAATCCAATATTTTGACCCTGAAACTAAAGAAAATTATGTTCCTTATGTAGTTGAAACATCTATTGGCGTTGACCGTATGGTGCTTCAAATTCTAAGTGCATCTTATAAAGAAGAAGCAGTCGAAAAAGAAGGCGCAAGCAAAGACGAACGTATAGTTCTTAAATTCCCTGCACCTCTTGCTCCAGTGAAAGTAGCAGTTCTACCTTTAATCAAGAAAAACGGACTTCCAGAGCTTGCTAGAGAAATTATTGACGAGTTAAAATTCGATTATGTTTGTCAATATGACGAAAAAGATAGCATCGGTAAACGTTATCGCCGTCAAGACGCTATCGGAACTCCACTTTGTGTTACTGTAGACCACGATTCTATCGAAGACAAATGTGTTACAGTTCGTTATCGTGACACTATGGAACAAAAACGTATTCCTATTGCTGAATTAGCTGCACTTGTTGAAAGTGAAGTTAACATGAAACAATTATTCAAAAAAATCGCATTATAACCCATTCATAATGTGACACTTTACAGTCATTCTCTAACTTCTAGAATGGCTATATATAATACTCCTAGATGTTTTCTTATACAGAAAATGTCTAGGAGTATTTTTTTTACATAAAAACAACATCCAATTTTCATAAAACCTCATAAAGTCATTTCTAAAAAAAATATACAATAATTTAGTTCGCCTATCCTAAATTCTGAGGCAAAACAACAAAATGTAATGATTTCTCAATTAACACACGCTATTTTTTTACCCTTTTCTTGCGATTGTCCACGCATACGAATTGCAATACCTTTGCACCGAAAATAAGGGAAACCAATTTAACCGTAAATTATTAATTTTTGATATAATGAGAATCTTCTTTACTCTATTACTATTAACTTTCGTCGCATCAGCTACTTATGCCAATGAAATTAATGATCAGAATAGACATGCGACAATACATGGAAATGTTGTATCTAGCGAAAATGACGAACCTGCACAATTTGCAAGTGTCTATTTACAAAACAATAACCGATATGCTTGTGTTACTGACATCAACGGAGAATTTAAACTTAAAGCTCCAGCAGGAAAACACACACTAGTCGTTTCTTTTGTCGGTTATCGTGAATTTCAACAAGAAATTGATGTAAAAAATGGCGAAGATATAGATTTAAATATCACACTTGAAGTTATGCCTATGGATGCCGACGAAGTTGTAATCGTTGGAGAGAGCAACAGCTCAAAAGTCAATAAACTATCATTCAATGTTCAAGCCATAGCAATTGACGACTTAAAAAACACTACAGCAAACTTAACTGATGTGCTTTCTAAGGTAAATGGTGTTCGTATTCGTGAAACTGGTGGCGTAGGTAGTGAAGCAAAGATAAGCCTAAATGGATTTTCAGGAAGTCATGTTAAAATTTTCATAGATGGCATTCTTCAAAATGGGAATAGTGCTTTTTCACTAAACAATATCCCAGCAAAC
Organism: Rikenellaceae bacterium; assembly: GCA_044433545.1. Classification (GTDB taxonomy): domain Bacteria; phylum Bacteroidota; class Bacteroidia; order Bacteroidales; family Rikenellaceae; genus JAWXTP01. The sequence continues at coordinate 759 of JAWXTO010000013.1, read as the reverse complement.
TTTGCTGAACGCATCGAAGTTTACACAGGTGTAGTACCTATTGAGTTTGGTTCTGATGCCTTAGGTGGGGTCATTAATATCGTAACAAAAAATCATGATAAAACAGGATGGGACATTGACGCTTCATATTCTTATGGCTCGTTTAACACTCATCGCAGCAACTTCACTTTCACTCACAAGTTAGAAAAAGGTTTTCAATATAAAATCAACGCCTATCAAAACTACTCAGATAACAACTACAAAATTGACAACACCGTAACTATATTTAATGGGTCAGCATCATATACTCCTACTGATATATACACTGTTGAGCGTTTCAACGACACATATCACAATGAGGCTATTATCGCAGAATTAGGTTATAAAGGCAAAAAATGGGCAGATGTTTTAACGCTGAATTTAAACTATGCACAATTCTATCGTGAAGTTCAAACAGGAACAAGACAAAAAGTCGTTTATGGAGGCAGACATAGAGAAGGTTACTCATTTATTCCTACATTACAATACTCAAAACGTGATTTCTTAACTAAAGGGTTATCATTAAAAGCAAATGCTAACTACAGCTATGGAATAACACACGTGGTTGACACTACAGTTTACTCTTACAACTGGTTTGGAGACACTCAATACAAAGGTTCAGCTCGAACATACGTATTTAGAGAAACTAAAGAAAACAGCTGGAATATTAACGCTAACGCAACTTACGCAATTAGCGATGCACAAAGTTTAGCCTTGAATTATAGTGTAAATTCTACTGCT
>JAWXTO010000012.1:0-23936 GCA_044433545.1 Rikenellaceae bacterium | reverse complement strand
AGAGTGACTAACAAGGCGATTTTTGGCACTTCCCTCGACTCCCAAATCCTCACGTACTTCAGTACGCTGCGGTTTGCGAGCCTTCACGAAGCCCCAAAACTCATCCTTCTTAGTCACTCTCTGTGTTGAGTGCGCTTATTGGTCACTCTCTTTTTTGTATAATAAATTTTCTAAATTATTCTGAATACTCTTTTAAGTCTCTTTCATTAGAAGCTGCAACTGCTGCATAAGCTTCATCGTGTTGACTAAGGTCAAGACCCATCATCTCACTTTTCTCAGAAACCCTCATTGGAATCATTTTGTTAGTAAGCCAGTATAAACCATAAGTTACGATAAATGTATATCCGCAAACTAAAACTACTGCTAAGATGTGAATAAAGAACATTTTATAGTTTCCATCAAGTAGACCATCAACAAAAACACCTGTTAAAATAGTACCGAAAATACCACCAACACCGTGAGTTGGGAACACGTCAAGCGCATCATCCACATTTGTTTGATTTTTCCAGTGAACAGCAATGTTACAAACGATGGTTGTAAGGAAAGCGATAAAGATACTTTCACCAACAGTAACATATCCTGCAGAAGGAGTAATAGCAACAAGGCCAACAACAGCACCAATTGCAGCACCCATAGCAGAAGCTTTACGTCCACGTAAACAGTCAAAGAAAATCCATACTAACATTGCAGTTGCGGCAGCAGTATTTGTATTTAAGAATGCTTTAACAGCTACACCGTCAGCAGCAAGAGAAGAACCTGCATTGAATCCGAACCAACCTAACCATAACATTGAAGCACCTAAAATTACGAAAGGAATATTAGCTGGCACGTGAGGTTTTTCTGCACCTTTACGTCTTCCTAAGAAAATTGCACCAGCAAGAGCAGCAACCCCTGAAGAAGCGTGAACTACGATACCACCAGCGAAGTCAACTACGCCCATTTTGCATAGGAACCCATCAGGATGCCAAGTCCAGTGAGCAAGAGGACAGTAAACAAAGATGCTAAATAGAATCATGAACACCAAATAAGCAGAGAATTTTACACGTTCAGCGAAAGAGCCTGTAATTAGCGATGGTGTAATGATCGCAAATTTCATTTGGAATAAAGCAAATAAAGCTAAAGGAATTGTAGGGCCTAATATTTTACCAGCTTGTGCACCAACGTCTTTAAACATAAAGAATGTTGTAGGGTCTCCGACAAAGCTACCGATGCTATCACCAAAAGCAAGGCTAAATCCGAATACAACCCATATCACACTGATGATACCCATTGCGATGAAACTTTGTAGAATTGTAGAGATAACATTTTTTTGTCCTACCATACCACCATAGAAGAACGAAAGTCCAGGTGTCATCATAAGAACAAAGATTGTTGCAGTAATCATCCATGCGATGTCAGCCGTATCAATGTTAGTGTCTAGTTCCCAGATTCCAGCTGTTTCTGGAGTGATAACTCCAAGTATGCTTATGACAACCATCATAAGCATAAAAATAATCCATTTCTTTTTCATATAAGTTAATTTGTAATATATTTTATAATGATGTTTTTCTGTAGTAGCCCTATAAAAATGGGGTAAGTTTCGACAAATGTAATACATTTTTGGAAACTTACCCCATTTTTTTATGTCTTTTTGTAAAATTTAACAAATTTTATCGTAAAATTTTATTTCTTACAATCTTTTTAAACTTACAAATTTGCAACATAAGAACAAAAAATAGATAAACATTACTTTTCTTTTCGAAAAGTGTATTTTTTTTGTAAACAATAGCTGATAATAACAGTAATAACTGTTACTAATGCGTTAGAAACAGAAGCATACACATTAAATACCTCAACAAATAGCTTTAATCCCCAATATTTAGTTAAAATATTTATACATACTACTGCCAAATATTTAATTCTCTGTATATTTGTTTTTTTTGACTCGTCTTTAAATGATATATGTTTTGCAAGCCAAAAACCCGTAAAAAACGTTATCGGCATAGTAATAAGGAATGCTGCAATTTCAGCAGTCACACAAACAAACCCTAAATCAACCTCTTTTTGAAACAAGATAAAGTTATATACCAAGAAATAAATCACCATATCCAGCACCATATTTGCCCCTCCACAGAAACCATATCTAAAGGTTTCTATAGGCACATATCGTCTGATAAATGGCAAGTAAAACCATTCTACGAATTTTAAAATTTTATTTTTCATTAGTATATATTGTATAATTACAAAATAGAGTGACCAATAAGCGCACTCAGCACAGAGAGTGACTAAGAAGGATGAGTTTTGGGGCTTCGTGAAGGCTCGCAAACCGCAGCGTACTGAAGTACGTGAGGATTTGGGAGTCGAGGGAAGTGCCAAAAATCACCTTGTTAGTCACTCTCTTTCTATGTAGATTTATGTAGTTTAACTATTCGCAACCACAACCTTTACTTCCGCAGCCACCGTCTTCACAGTTCCCGCCTTCTTCGCATCCACAGTCACCGCAACCGCAGCCACCGCCCATTGTGTCAGCTTCAGTAGCTTCACGAACGCCAACAACTTCAACATCAAAGTTAAGAACTTTACCGCTCATAGGGTGGTTAAAGTCCATAGTTACTGTAATTTCACTGATAGCTTTAACAAGACCATTCATACGGTTACCTTCGTTATCCATCATAGGAAGAATGTTACCTACAGCTACAACTTTTTCGTCAATTTTGCCTTCAACTTCAAAAAGATTTTTTGGAAGCTCAACGATATATTCAGCTACAACTTCACCGTAACCATCAGCTGGTTGTAATGTGAAAGAAACTTTGTCTCCAACTACTTTTTCAGCGATAGCTTCTTCAAATTTAGGAAGTAACATTCCTGTACCATAGATAAATTCTAAAGGTTTTGTAGCATCTGCTTTGTCAACAACTGCACCATCAACTGTTAAAGTGTATGCAAGAGATACAAATTTGTTTTGTTCAATTTTCATTTTTAAATAATATGTAATTAATACTAAATTGTCTTGTTTTAAGGTAGTTACAATACTCTCCTAAAGTTTATAAATAGCTTTCTAGCGAGCCACAGCTACAAACTAGATTTCTATCACCATATCCGCCATCAATTTTAGAAACATAAGGCCAGAATTTCTTTTCTGCTATCCATTTTAATGGGAAAGCAGCTTGTTTTCGTGTATATGGGTGAGCCCATTCGTCGCTAGACACTTCTACACATGTATGAGGAGCATTTTTTAGCAAGTTATCATCCGCAGGCATCTCACCTTTAGCAATAGCCTCACATTCACGTTTAATTTGGATAAGAGAATCTATAAATCTGTCAATTTCGCCTTTGCTTTCACTTTCTGTAGGCTCAACCATAAGCGTTTCATGCACAGGGAACGACAATGTAGGAGCATGGAAGCCAAAGTCCATCAATCTTCTTGCAATGTCAGCACATTCAACACCATAATCACGTTTAAAGTTACGACAGTCTATTATCATTTCATGTCCAACACGGCCTGTAGCACCAGTGTACAACACCGAAAACTCTCCTTTTAAAGCGTTAGCTATATAATTTGCATTTACGATTGCCATCTCTGTAGCTCTACGAAGCCCCTTAGCACCTAACATTGAAATGTAAGCATAAGTTATAGCAAGCACACCTGCACTACCCCATGGAGACGATGCCACAGCAGTAATACCTTCTTCGCCGCCAACGCCTCTTACGACAGCATGACTAGGCAAAAATTTAACCAAATGTTTCGCAACACCGATAGTTCCCACTCCAGGGCCACCACCACCGTGAGGAATAGCAAAAGTTTTATGTAAATTTAAGTGACAAACGTCAGCACCTATATATCCAGGAGAAGTTATGCCTACTTGTGCATTCATATTTGCACCATCCATATAAACTTGACCGCCGTTAGAGTGAACAATGTCGCAAAGTTCTTTTATTTTAACTTCAAAAATCCCGTGTGTCGAAGGATAAGTAATCATCGCACATGACAAGTTGTTTTTGTGCTCTTCAGCTTTAGCTTTGAAATCGTCAACGTCGATGTTCCCTAGTTCATCACATGCAACCACAACAACTTTCAGCCCTGCCATTGCTGCCGAAGCAGGATTTGTTCCGTGTGCTGATGCAGGGATAAGAACTATGTTACGTGCGCCACAACCATTTGCTTGGTGATAAGCACGAATCACCATCAGCCCTGAATATTCACCTGCTGCACCCGAATTTGGCTGATTTGAAACTGCCGCAAAACCAGTAATTGCCGTAAGCTGTTTTTCTAGCTTTTTCATTAACTCTACATAACCCTCAGCCTGTTCTGTAGGCACAAAAGGATGTATGTTTTGAAGTTCAGCAAGGCTTAAAGGCATCATGCTTGTCGCTGAATTTAGTTTCATCGTACAAGAACCCAGCGAAATCATGCTTGTAGCAAGGGAAATCTCTCTTAATTCAAGTTTTTTAATGTAACGCATTAATTCAGTCTCTGAATGATAACGTGCGAACACTTTTTCTGTCAAAATCTCAGATGTTCTTACAATAGAAGAACATATAGCCATTTTTTCAGGGATTTGTTTTATATGATGTGTTTTTACGCCTTCTGCCTCTGCAAAAATTGCAATTAATGTATTTACATCATCAGTTGTTGTAAGTTCATCTAAACTAAAACGAACTGAAGTGGCATTCGGATAATATAAATTTACTTTATAATATTTTGCAACTTTTCTAATTTCTTCAACATCACAATCTACAACTTCTAAAGTGTCAAAGAAACATTTTGAAGCTAATTTATAGCCCATTTGTTTCAAGGCACTCGCTACAGCGTTTGTCTTGTAGTGCATGTTAAGCGCAATTTGTTTTATTCCCTCAGCTCCGTGATAAACGGCATACATTCCTGCCATTGTAGCAAGCAAAGCCTGTGAAGTACATATATTAGATGTAGCCTTATCTCGTTTTATGTGTTGCTCTCTAGTTTGTAAAGCCATACGAAGTGCTTTATTTCCTAGTCTGTCAACGGAAATGCCAATTATACGACCTGGCATTGTACGTTTATAGGCATCTTTTGTCGCCAAATATGCCGCAGCAGGTCCACCATAAAACATAGGAATACCAAATCGTTGTGTTGACCCTACAACAATGTCAGCTCCCCATTCACCTGGAGATTTCAACACCGCCAAAGCCATAATATCCGCAACAGCCGTAACTAACATGTCATTTTGATGAGCTTTTTCAGTGAATCCCTCAAAATCATTTACAGCTCCGTTTGCTCCAGGATATTGAACTATTGCACCAAATTCTGTACCCGAAAATTCGTATGTAGCATAATCGTCAATAATGATTTCTATGTCCAAAGGCTCAGAACGAGTCAAAAGCACGTCTAATGTTTGTGAGAAGATGTTTTCATCAACAAAAAGTGTTCTTTTACCTGCTTTTTGAGCTGCACGAGAACGCTGATTTAACATCATGTTCATAGCCTCAGCCGCAGCTGTTCCCTCATCCAACAAAGAGCAGTTGCTGATTTCCATACCAGTCATAGAAATGACCATAGTTTGAAAATTTAACAACGCTTCTAGTCTACCTTGAGAGATTTCAGCCTGATATGGAGTATAAGATGTGTACCAAGCAGGATTTTCAAAAATATTTCTTGCGATTGCAGAAGGTAGCGCAGTTCCATAATATCCCATACCGATAAAAGTTCGGTACGGAGCATTTTTTTCTGCTATTTCTCTTATGTGTGAAGCAAATTCAACTTCACTCATACCTTCTTGAGCCATATTCAAAGGCTCTTTCATTCGAATATTTTCTGGTATAACCTGTGATATAAGTTCATCCACAGAATTAACACCTATTACATTAAGCATTTCATCTAAATCGCATTGAGAAACCCCAATATGACGATTTACAAATCTATCTTGCTCCATAATTTAAATTAATTAAAACTCCCTTTAAAATTATACTTCTTAAAAAGTATATCTATTTGTTTTGGTTAAAAGTTTCTACGCCTTTATTCAAGAAATCAACATATCCTTGAACGCTCAAATCGTATGCTCTAGGTGCAGAAAGCTCTTTGCCGTCATCGCTTAATAACACATAATAAGGCTGTCCGTTCACTTTGAATTGACTAGCTTGAAAATCTGCATTAATTTTACCTATAGTTTTCAGAACCTTACCATTAGACTTCTCAACCCACTCACTTTCTGGTAATTCTTTTTTGTCGTCGACATATAAAGCAATTATAACATAGTCATTTCTTAAAATGTCTAACACTTGAGAATCACTCCAAACATTAGCTTCCATTTCACGACAATTTACACATCCGTGACCTGTAAAATCTAATAAAACAGGCTTTCCAACCTTCTTAGCATACGCCATGCCTTCTTCATAATCGAAGAATCCGTTTAGATTATGTGGCAAATGCAAGAAATCGCTATATTTTGCACCAACCATTTCTTTAGGCTTTTCAACAGACACTCCAGCACTTCCTTTTGTTAGGTCAAAATCTAAAGTGTGAACTGGTGGCAAATATCCAGATAGAGCTTTTAAAGGCGCTCCGAACATTCCAGGCACTAAATAAACCGCAAAAGAGAATGAGATAATAGCTAAGAACAGATTTTTAACTTTTACGTATTTAACTTCTGAGTCATGCGCAAATTTTAATTTACCCAATAGGTAAAGTCCTAATAATATGAAGATTACTATCCATATTGCGATATACACATCACGGTCTAAGATGCCCCAGTGATATGTTTGGTCTGCAACAGACAAGAATTTAAGACCTAAAGCTAACTCTATAAAACCTAAAACTACTTTCACTGAATTTAACCAACCTCCAGATTTAGGTAAGTTTTTAAGTAGTGATGGGAAAAATGCTAAAAGTGTAAATGGTAGCGAGAAAGCTGCCGAGAACACCAACATAGTGATAATAGGCTCAAATACACCGCCTTGAGTAGACTGTACAAGAATAGAACCTACAATAGGACCTGTACAAGAGAACGAAACAAGCACTAAAGTTAATGCCATAAAGAATACGCCTATATATCCACCTTTATCTGATTTCTCGTCACTTTTGTTCACTAACCAACTAGGCATTACGATTTCAAAAGCACCAAAGAAAGATGCTGCAAAAACCATAAATATCAAGAAGAATAGCACATTTGGAACCCAGTGTGTCGCCAGCCAGTTAAAAATATCTGCCGTAACAGCGTCACCACCAACAAAATAAGTAATTGCAATAATTACAGCGATAGGTAGTGTATATAAAGCAATGATAGACAATCCATAGAACGTTGCCATTGAACGCCCCTTAGTCTTAGAACCACTGTTTTTCATAAAAAATGACACAGTCATCGGAACCATTGGGAAAACACATGGAGTAAGAAGTGCTGCAAATCCCCATAAAATAGCTTCAATTATTGTTGCCCATAAAGAACTGCTTTTTTCTATAATTACTACATTTTCAGCACTTTTTGAAGCGACTTCGCTAACATTTTCTGGATTTACTTCGGCTGCAACATTTTTTTCGTCACTTTTAGAAGCCTCTGCTACATTACTTACCGCTTGTGTGCTAGCTCCTTTAAGCGTAAACTGAAAATCATATTCACTAGGAGGCAAACAAGTCATGTCATTACAACTTTGCCACTCTACAACGCCTAATAATGTCACTAAAGGCTCAGTAATTTTAACTTTTTGAGCGAAAATTGCAGTTTCCTTAAACGATCCAATTTCCATCTCAAACATTTCGTCAAATTTTGTATATTTTTCTGACTTTTGTTCAATTCCCCCAACAAGTTCAAGACCTTTTGTCTCTTTAAATTCAATCGTAGTAGCATTTGGACCTCCTTCATAAGGCCCCATGTCATAAATATACCAAGGCTCATCAACAAGAGCCTCTATTTCTAATTCATACTCGCCGTTTCCTAAATCTTTAACAGAAGCACTCCACGAGACAGGATTTTCTATCTGCGCAAAAAGACTTATAGATGATAAAAATGCGGTTATAGTAAATATAAACGCCATAGAGAAACTTTTGAACCTTGTCATATAAATTTATGTTAGTATTATTATTATTATTATTAAAAATATCTTTGTTTTTTATAATTCCCAATCAACTCCGTCTTTTCTGTCCTTAACAGTCACTCCCAGAGCCGTTAATTCGTTACGAATTTGGTCACTTGTAGCCCAATCTTTATTGGCTTTTGCCGATTGACGCACATTCAATATCATATCTATTAACCCAGCAACTCTATCCTTGTCTGAATTGTTATTTTCTTCTTGAAAACCTAAAACTTCAAAAACAACCTTGTTCAATTGAGCTTTCAGCGCAACCAAGTCGTCAGCAGAAATAGTCATTTCGTTAGAATATATCGAATTTATGATTTTCACCCATTCAAACAATACCGAAATCGCAATTGGACTGTTCAAATCGTCACACATAGCTTCCATAGCCTTATCATATAAAGTTATGCCGCCCTCAAAAGATGTTTTTTCAGAAGATTTTAACTTGTCAACAGTAGCCACAGCTTTCATAAGGCGTTCTAGTCCTTTTTCAGCTGCTTGTAAAGCCTCGTTAGAGAAGTCTAGTGTGCTTCTGTAGTGAGCTTGTAGGATAAAGAAACGAATAGCCATAGGCGAATAAGCCTTTTCAAGAAGTTCGTGAGTTCCATTGAAAAGCTCCTCTAAAGTAATGAAATTACCTAAAGATTTACCCATTTTTTGACCGTTTATCGTAATCATATTGTTGTGCATCCAATATTTTACACTTTCCTCTCCTGTAGCTGCTGTACTTTGAGCAATCTCACATTCATGGTGAGGGAACATTAAGTCCATACCGCCTCCGTGGATGTCAAATTGTTTACCTAAATATTTAGTACTCATAGCAGAACACTCTAAATGCCATCCAGGGAAACCGTCACTCCAAGGTGAAGGCCAGCGCATAATATGTTCTGGTGAAGCCTTTTTCCAAAGAGCAAAGTCCGCAGAACATTTTTTGTCACTTGTGCCATCAAGGTCACGTGTTGTGTTCAACATGTCTTCAAGCACACGGCCAGAAAGTTTGCCGTAAGTATATTGTTTATTGTATTCTTCTATGTCAAAGTAAATTGAGCCGTTGCTTTCGTATGCAAATCCTTTGTCAAGTATAGTTTTTACATACTCTATTTGCTCTATGATATGTCCCGAAGCGTAAGGCTCTATGCTAGGAGGCAAAACATTAATTTGTTTCATCGCATCACGATAACGGTTAATGTAATAACCAGCAACTTCCATAGGTTCCAGTTGTTCTAGACGTGCTTTTTTTGCTATCTTATCTTCACCAGAGTCAGCGTCATGTTCAAGGTGTCCAACGTCTGTTATGTTTCTAACATAGCGAACTTTATAATCTAAAGATTTAAGGAATCTGAATAATAAGTCAAAAGTTATAGATGGGCGAGCATGTCCAAGATGTGGATCACCATAAACTGTAGGTCCACAAACATATAAACCAACAAAAGGAGGGTTATAAGGCTCAAAAATTTCTTTTTTTCGTGATAAAGTATTATAAACTTTTAATTCCATAATTTGTTTTTGAAATCATTGTACATTTTTTGTGCAGAAGCACTGTCTAAATAAATTTATAGTTTGGCATACTCAAAAATAAAGCCTTAAAATCAACATAAAACAGTTTTGTTTGAGCATACTAAAACAATTTACAAATATATCATTTTTTATTAATAGTTTTGTTAATATTCATATTTTTTATTTTATAAAAATTTAAATTCTCTGTTTCGTTTAAAGTTTTGCTCAATTTTTGCACGTTTTAACATTTAATTATTTTTTTTAAGAATCGACTAATTAAATTTAAAAACACCTAATATGAAAAAGTTTAGCTATCTTTGCATAGTTTAATGTCTCTTGTTGCAATAAAACTATTACAATAAGACGTTATACAAAAAATAAATTGGCTTAAATCGGGAAAAATGGAATTTACAGCAGAAATGATAGCGTCATTTTTAGATGGCGAAATAGTTGGTAACAAAGAAGCTAAGGTTAAATCAGTAGCTAAAATTGAAGAGGCTAAAAATGGAGATTTAGCGTTTCTAGCAAACCTAAAATATGAACATTATATCTATACTACAAAGGCATCAATTGTCATTGTTAACAAAGATTACACTCCAAAAACAGAAGTAGAGACTACTCTTATAAAAGTAGAAGATGCCTATTCTTGTTTTGCTCAATTGTTAGAAATGTATGATGCACATCGCAATGAAACAACTCCAGGAGTTAGCTCTTTGTCGTCTATACACCCTAGTGTAGAAATTGATGATAGCTCATATATCGGAGATTTTGTAGTCATTGAACAAGGCGTTAAAATTGGTAAAGAAGTTAAGATTCACCCTCAAGTTTATATAGGTAAAAATGTAAAAATTGGCGATAACGTAACAATATATCCTGGTGTTAAGGTTTATGTTGATTGTGTTGTTGGCAACAATGTTACATTACACGGAGGTTGTGTAATTGGAGCTGACGGTTTTGGATTTGCACCACTTGCAGATGGCACTTACAAAAAAATTGCACAAATTGGAAATGTTGTTCTTGAAGACAATGTTGAAATTGGCGCAAACACTTGTGTTGACAGGGCAACAATGGGTTCTACACGAATTAACAAAGGAGTGAAACTTGACAATTTAATTCAAATAGGACATAATGTCGTAATTAACCACGACACAGTTATCGCTGCACAAACAGGTATTGCAGGCTCAACACAAATTGGAGAAAACTGTATGATAGGGGGGCAAGTTGGTTTTGCAGGACACATTACTGTTGCTCCGAAAACAACAGTTGCTTCACAGTCTGGTATAGGTTCAAGAGTGAGAAAAGAGGGAGAAGTTCTTATGGGTACGCCAGCTTTCGATATTAAAGCTTACCATCGTTCAAATGTTCATTTTAAGTCACTTCCTGCTATGAATGACAAAATTAAATCACTAGAAAAAGAACTTAATGATTTAAAACAACTGTTAGAAGGCAAACTTTAACACGTATTTATGGTAGAAATTATCTCTATAATAGAAAACACTAAAAAAGAGGGAAGTCCGTTGCAAAATGAGCACGGACTGTCCCTTTTTTTGACGTATAATGACAAAAGTTACTTAATTGACACAGGAGCATCTGATAAATTTATTGAAAATTCTAAAGCATTAGGCATAGACTTACAGAAATTAGGTGCTGTTGTCGTTTCGCATAACCATTATGACCATATAGGCGGTTTAGAGGCTTTTTTTACAGTAAATAAAGGTGCTAAAGTCTATATAAAACGTGCTGCGCAATCAAAATTTTTTAGCAAACGCCGTTTTTATTTTAAAAATATCAGTGCGCCAAACTTTCTATTCAAAAAATTTAGCGATAGGTTCATTTTTATTGACGAAAAGCTAGAAATTGACAAAAATGTGTGGCTTATGTCAAACATTGTCAAAAATGAGCATTATTCATGTAAAGATTCAAGACTTTTAGAGCGTAAAAATCTTATTTTCCGTGCTGACACCTTTAAACACGAATTATTTATCGTAATTGAAGAAGAAAATCACGTAATTATAGTCAGCAGCTGTAGCCACAATGGCATCGTAAATATCGCTCGAAGTGTTCAGCAAGAATTTCCTCATAAACCAATAAAAAACATAGTTGGAGGCTTCCATTTAAAGAGCCTCTCTCGTGAAATGAATGATGTAGAAGCCCAAAAATACACCGCTGACATAGCCGACACACTAGACAACTTATGTTCTAGCAAAATATACACATGCCACTGTACAGGGCTTCCAGCATTTAACGCTATGAAAGAAAAACTTCCCGAAAAATTAGAATACCTAGCAACAGGCGATAAATTATCTTTATAAAAATTTATTCTTTAATTGTAACTTTACTCACTTTTTTATACTTTTGTAGCTTCAAGTCTTATATTTTAATAAGTTACAACAAAACTTTCTGTTTTTAATATGCCCTCAAAGGCATAAAACACTAAATATAAGCACTTTCATAACATTTAAATATAAAAAAGATGGCTAAAGAGCTAAAAGAGGTAATTAATAGAGAGGATAACTATTCTCAGTGGTACAATAACTTAGTTGTTAAAGCTGGATTAGCTGAAAATTCAGCAGTTAGAGGATGTATGGTTATCAAACCTTACGGATATGCTATTTGGGAAAAAATGCAAGCCGAATTAGACCGTATGTTCAAAGAAACAGGGCACGAAAACGCATATTTTCCACTTTTTATTCCTAAATCTTTCTTCTCTAAAGAAGCATCACACGTTGATGGCTTCGCTAAAGAATGTGCTGTAGTTACACACTACCGCCTAATGAATGACCCAGATGGAAACGGTATAGTTGTTGACCCAGATGCAAAACTAGAAGAGGAGCTAATTGTTAGACCTACTTCGGAAACTATTATTTGGAATACATACAAAAACTGGATTCAATCATATAGAGACCTTCCTATTTTATGTAATCAGTGGGCAAATGTTGTTCGTTGGGAGATGAGAACTCGTCTTTTCTTACGTACAGCAGAATTTTTGTGGCAAGAAGGTCACACTGCACACGCTACAAAAGAAGAAGCTATCGAAGAAGCTACAAAAATGATAGGCGTTTATCGTGATTTCGCACAAAACTTTATGGCTGTGCCTGTTATCGTAGGTCACAAAAGCGAAAATGAACGTTTTGCAGGTGCATTAGACACACTTACAATTGAAGCTCTTATGCAAGATGGTAAAGCTCTACAAAGTGGAACTTCTCACTTCTTAGGTCAAAATTTTGCTAAAGCATTTGATGTTACTTTCGCAAATAAAGAAGGTAAATTAGACCATGTTTGGGCTACTTCATGGGGCGTTTCTACTCGTTTAATGGGTGCTTTAATAATGGCTCACTCTGATAACAACGGACTTGTGTTGCCTCCAAAACTTGCTCCGATTCAAGTTGTTATTGTTCCAATCTATAAAGGTGAAGAACAGTTAAAACAAATCACAGAAAGACTAGATATTTTTGCTGCTGAACTTAAAGCTAAGGGAGTTAGCGTGAAAGTGGACGCTAGAGACAATGTTCGTTCAGGGTTTAAATTCGCAGAATATGAATTGAAAGGTGTTCCTGTACGTCTTGCTATGGGACCTCGTGATTTTGCAAACGGAACTATAGAAGTTGCTCGTCGTGACACATTAACAAAAGAAGTTGTTTCACAAGAAGGACTTACTGACTATATCGTAGAGCTATTAGACACTATCCAAAACTCTATTTTCACTAAAGCTTTAAACTTCCGTGACAATATGATCACAAAAGTTGATACTTACGAAGAATTTAAAGAAGTTCTTGAAAATAAAGGCGGTTTCATCTCTGCACACTGGGACGGAACTGTAGAAACAGAAGAAGTTATTAAAGCTGAAACAAAAGCTACAATTCGTTGTATTCCTGTTGATGCTGTAGAAGAGGACGGTGTTTGTATTTTGACTGGCAAGCCATCAAAAATGCGTGTTCTTTTCGCAAAATCATACTAAAGGGAACTCTAAAATTCACTGAGGTTCACAAATTTCATGAATTTTGCTAAAAGCTATTGCTAGTTAAATAAAATATTAGACTCTTTTTATTTTGTTTAGCTAACAATAGCTTTTTTTATTTTAAAATGTTATCTTTGTAGATTAAGGAAGGTCTTATTTCCTTCCCAAATTTTCATTTTTGTTAAAAATTTATTATATAATGATTGAAATAGATTTTCCTCTTTTTTCTGGCATAATGCTAAGTGAACTTCTATTGGGAGTATCTCTGTTATCTCTTTTAATAGGGTTATTTTACTATATTTCATTCTTGAGAGCAACCTTTCACAAAAACATAAAACAAAAAGACGAAGACTATGAACCTGTTTCTGTAATTTTGGTTGTTGTTGACGAGATTGAGTACCTAAAAAACCATGTTGAGACAATTCTTAACCAAAATTTCCCTACAAATTACGAAGTTGTGATAGTAAATGACCGACCTGAGTCTGTCGAAACTATAGACTATCTAATTGCATTAAGGGAAAAATACAAAGATAAGCTATATGTCACTACTATTAAGCGTGACGCCTCGTTTCACAATGCTAAAAGGCTAGCCTATACAATAGGAATAAAGGCAGCTAAATATAATAACATCGTTTTCACTGACCCGCAAGTTGAAGTAAAGTCTGAATATTGGCTAAAAAGCCTCTCAAGAGGTTTTGCGAACAGAAAAGTAGTGCTTGGATATACTGAGGTTAAATTCAAGAAGGGGATAAAAAATAAAATCTTTAGAGCTGTTAACACTTTTGACTCGTTAATGTGGCTTTCTGCCGCAAACGACCACAATGTCTTTAGAGCTACGATTTTAAACCTTGGATTAACCTCTAAATTATTCTTTAATGTTGGCGGTTATCGTGAAAGGCTTCGCTTGAACACGGGAGAAAGCGATTTGTTTGTTCAAAAGCTTGTAAACAAACAGTTTAAAGCAGAAATTGTATTGTCTCGCACGGCTACAACTGCTAAGAATTTAGATGATTACAGCATGTCAAGATGGTATAAGAACCAAATTTTTGATTTTTACACAACACGTTTTTATAAATTTAAAGATTCTTTATACTTAACACTTGCTCCATTGTCGTCATTGTTGTTTTGGCTGTGCGCTACAGCAACATTAGTCATTAACTATACATTGTGGTATTATGTTTTGGTTATGATAATTACGAGGTGGCTATTAATGTATTTCTCTGTTTACAGATTTTCAAGGCTTACAGATAGCAAAATGCCATATTTTATGTGTTTTTTGTATGACATATTTGGCGCATACTACAAAATAATATTATTTCTAGGAAGAAAGTTTAATCCAAGTTTTGACTTATGGGTAAGGATAATCAAATAGAAGAATTTGAAATGATTCGCAAGTCACTTGACGGCGATACATCTCAATTTGCGATACTCTTTAACAGACATTATGATAGAGTTAAAGAGTTTCTTGTTAAATTATCTGGTAATGAGTTCGATTCTAACGATTTGTTACAAGATACTTTCCTAAAAGCATATCTTAACCTCAATAAATATAACAAAGAGTACACCTTTATACAGTGGCTTTACACAATTGCTCGTAACACCTTCATTGACCACGCTAGACGTAAAGCCGTTAAAGAAACTTTACTATTATTTGACTCTGCTCTGCTTGTTGATTTAGTTGGTGACAATCCCGAAGAGATTATGGTGGCTCTCGAACGTCAAAAAAACATTGAATCTAAGATAAAAAGCCTTGACAAGAATTCACGTGTTATCATAGAATTACGTTATTTCAATGGTTTAAGCTATGAAGAAATCTCTGAACAGCTAGGAGTGCCTATTGGGACAGTAAAAAACCGACTTTTCAGAGCAAAAGAAAGACTAACGAATTTATATAAACATTAGGAATAAGTTAAATGCCCCATATCTAAGCATTATTTTTGTTATAAAGGCTACCTATGAATACACTTAACAATAAACCATTTACTTTTGATCGAGTGGTAAGAATTATCTTATCGCTGTCATTGATTGTTGCAATTTATATGTTTGTCAACACAGTAAGTGCTGCATTGATTCCGTTTTTCGTGGCGTGGCTTTTGGCATATATCTTAAACCCTATTGTAGAGTTTTTCCAATTTAGATTAAAGTTTAAAAACAAGATACTTTCAATTTTAACTGTTTTAATTCTTATCACAGCTGTCATTTCGGGGACTATCTGGGCAATTGTCCCATCTGTACAGACCGAAGCCGAAGAGCTTATTCGAATTATACGAAACTTTTTAGAAGGTAAAACAATTAGTGATATAATTCCTCAAGATGTACAAAATTCAATTGCCGAATATTTCCAAAAAAATGAGACAATAAACAATTTAGGTCTTAATAAAATTTCGTCTATTTCTGTTATCTTTGCGAAAACAGTAGGAGAAATTTTTAAGGGCTCATATTCGCTAATTATAGGGGTGTTAACTATATTTGCAACATTTTTATATCTAATTTTTATACTTATAGACTTCGACAAAATCTCTCTTGGTGCATTAGGTCTAATACCTAAACAATATAGAGAAAATGTGATTGTCGTTCTTGATGATTTGAAGCTTTATATGGATAGATATTTCAGAGGTCAAGCACTTATAGCTCTGTCAGTTGGCGTTCTTTTATCTGTTGGATTCAGCATAATAGGAGTGCCTTTAGCTATCCCTTTAGGGTTGTTTATAGGGTTGTTAAATATGGTGCCATACCTCCAAATTGTGGGCATTGCGCCTATGGCACTTATGGCACTAATGAAGTCTGCATCAACAGGCGATAATTTCTTTGTTATCTTTGGATTTATGCTATTAGTGTTGGCAATTGTGCAGATTATACAAGATGCCGTAATAGTTCCTCGCATAATGGGTAACATTACGGGTTTGAATCCTGCAATAATTTTATTATCTTTGTCGATATGGGGTATATTGTTAGGCATTATAGGAATGATAATCGCCTTACCAATGACCGCCATACTACTATCTTACTATAAACGTTTTATTATCAATAAACCAAAAGATTAAATATTATGAAAAAAATGTTATTTTTAATTGCTATGTTCGTATTTGGCGCACAGGCAATTAGTGCACAAGAAAGCAATAATGGTAAAGATATTTGGGCAATATCATATCTTAACAAAACTGCACCAGAAATTAAAGTAGAACAGTGGTTAAGTGAAGAGCCTGAATTAGAGGGGAAATTCATATTGCTAGAATTTTGGGCTACATGGTGTGGACCTTGCCGTAAGGCGATTCCAAAATTAAATGCTTGGCACAAGACGTTTGCTGATGATATGGTCGTAATGTGTCTTTCTGATGAAAAAGCTGAAAAAGTATCTCTTATGGTGAATCCTGTGATTGAATATTATAATGCAATAGACACAAGAGCTTTAACCAAAACAGAGGTTGGCGTACAAGGTGTACCTCACGCAATGTTAATATCTCCTGACAAAACTGTTATTTGGGAAGGATTCCCTCTTTTAGGTGGTCACGAACTAACAGAAGAAGTAATAGCCGCTTTAATTGAGAAATATAAAAAATAATTTTTGGCTTAAAGGCATTTCTTACAGTTTATTACAAACGTATAGAATGTTTTAATGTGCTTATAGAAAATAACAATGACTTTTTATTGTTTCGTTTTCTGATGTTCACTAATTTCGTTAAAATTAGTACTCCTTTAAATTAAAATTATGGAAAAATTAAAAATTGGCGACGTAGCACCAGATTTTACTGGAATATTACAAGATGGTAGAGAAATTTCTCTTTCAGACTATAGCGATAAAAAATTAATACTTTATTTTTACCCTAAAGACAGCACTCCTGGATGTACTGCACAGGCATGTTCGCTTAGAGATGGACGTGAAGAGCTGAAAAATCTAGGTTTTGAAATTTTAGGAGTAAGTCCTGACAGTGAAAAGCGTCACCTTAACTTCATCGCAAAACAAGAGCTAAATTTTGACCTTGTAGCAGATGTTGACCACTCTATTGCTGAGAAATATGGTGTTTGGGCGTTAAAAAAAATGATGGGCAAAGAATATATGGGCATCGTAAGAACGACTTTTATCATAGAGGATGGCAAAATTACAAATATCTTTGATAAAGTGAAAACAAAGGCTCATTTTGAACAAATTATCGAATCGCTATAACACAAAAAGAGCTTGTAAGGCTTACAACAAAACACTTTTGATTCAAAAAAATAAAATATAAAAATAAAATGGCAGAAGTTAAGAAAAAGGCTGCACCAAAAACTACAGAAAGCGTTAATGCTTCTGAAAAAATGAAGGTACTAGCAGCAGCAATGGACAAAATCCGAAAAGATTATGGTAAAGGCGCAATTATGCGTATGGGCGACCAAACAGTAGATAAATCTATCCCTGTTATTCCGTCAGGTTCTATCACCTTAGACTATGCGCTAGGTGTAGGCGGTTATCCTAAAGGTAGAATTGTTGAAATTTATGGTCCAGAATCTTCGGGTAAAACTACTCTTGCAATTCACGCTGTAGCAGAAGCTCAAAAACAAGGAGGTATAGCTGCAATTATTGATGCAGAGCACGCTTTTGACCGTTTTTATGCTGAAAAATTAGGTGTAGACATCGACAACTTGCTTATTGCACAACCAGACAATGGTGAGCAAGCCCTAGAAATCGCAGAACAGCTAATTCGTTCAAGTGCAGTTGATATTGTTGTGATTGACTCTGTAGCAGCACTTACTCCGAAAGCCGAAATTGAAGGTGATATGGGTGAGGCTAAAATGGCATTACAGGCTCGTTTAATGTCACAAGCTCTTAGAAAGCTGACAGGTGTTATCAGCAAAACAAATACAATATGTATCTTTATTAATCAGTTACGTGACAAAATTGGTATCTCTTATGGTAGCCCTGAAACAACGACTGGTGGTAATGCGCTTAAATTTTATGCTTCTGTACGTATAGACATTAGAAAAGGGACTTCTCTAAAAGATGGAGACGACCAATTCGGATCTCACGCTAAGGTGAAAGTTGTGAAAAACAAGGTTGCACCTCCATTTAAACGTGCTGAATTTGACATTATTTATGGTGAAGGCATCTCTCGTTTAGGTGAAATTATGGATATCGCAGTAGACAACAATATTATCAAGAAAAGTGGTTCGTGGTTCTCTTACGGAGAGCGTAAACTTGGTCAAGGGCGTGACAAGCTGAAAGCTTTGCTAGAAGAAGATGATGAACTTCGCAATGAAGTAGAGGCTAAAGTTATCGCAACACTTGAAAATAGCGAATCTAAAGACAAAAAAGGAAAAGCGAAAGAGGTTGAAGCAGAAATTGAAAGTTCTGTTGAAGCTACAGAAGAATAAAAACACAAAAAACATCGTAATTAATGAATGCTGTTATAGCTAAATATTTTAATAATTTAACAGAGGAGCAAATTAGACAATTTGATGCTTTAGACGAATTGTACAGATATTGGAATGAAAGAATAAACGTCATATCTCGCAAAGATATGGACAACCTTTACACTCACCACATACTTCACTCGCTTGCAATAGCACGCATACACTCTTTTGAAAGTGGCTCGGTTGTTATGGACGTTGGCTGTGGAGGTGGATTTCCTGGCATACCCCTTGCTATTATGTTTCCAGAGGTTCAATTTAAGCTAGTTGACTCTATAGGCAAAAAAATAAAAGTCGTAGAAAACGTGGCAGAAGGCTTAGGATTGAAAAATGTTGAAGCTTTTCATGCTCGTGTAGAGTCTCTTGACTTTAAAGTTGACTATGTTGTTTCAAGAGCAGTGACTGACCTTAAACCATTTTTAGGATGGTGTTGGAAAAAGATTAAAGGTGGTGGCTTTAACGGAGTGCTTTACTTAAAAGGTGGCGATTTAGCAGAAGAAATCACTGAAGGCACGAAAGGCGTAAAAGGAATCTGTAAAAAAACAGTTTTTAACATTAAAAATTATTTTGACGAAGAATATTTTGAAACAAAACGTGTTTTATATATAAGGAAAGGTTAATTTTTTGTTAAATAACACGCAAAATATAGAAAATTCTTTGAAGTAGTGTTTTTTTTACTAACTTTGTGACAATAATTAGCATGTGAAAGTGTTAATTTATTATCAACAAAAAATAAATGTTATGAATAATTTTAATAATACACATCATCTACATCATTTTCATCATTTCTTCAGTATGGAGATATGTCGTTTTGGTGTATGTGTATATTAGTTTTATTCAATAAATTTAATATATTTTACAAAGGGGCTTATCTTATGAAGATAGACCCCTTTTTTGTATAGACACAAAATTTGGGCTATCCCAAAATCCTTTAATTAGGAAAATGTGCAAGACTAAAGTGTTGTGCATGAGCTAAACTTAGACAATAATTTAAAATAAGAAATAATGATTAGAGTAGCGCTACAAGCCAAAGGCAGACTTAATGAAGATAGCCTAGAAATTTTTAAAGAAGCAGGTATCAAAATTGAAGCAAGCAAAAGAAAGCTTCTTAGCCACGCCGATAACTTCCCATTAGAAGTTCTTTACCTTAGAGATGACGATATTCCAGCAGCAGTAGCAGCAGGCGTAGCAGACATTGGTATCGTAGGTGAAAACGAAGTTGCCGAAAAAGGTGCAACTGTTGACTGTTTACACAAATTAGGCTTCGGAAAATGCCGTATTTCACTAGCAATTCCTAAAGCAGATGAATATGAGTCGTTAGACTATTTTAACAACAAAAGAATTGCAACTTCTTACCCTAATATCCTTAAAAAATTCTTCGCTGAAAACAACATTACAGCTGAAATTGAAGAAATTGCGGGTAGTGTAGAAATTGCACCAGCTGTAAACATTGCAGATGCTATTTTCGACATCGTAAGCAGTGGCGGAACACTTGTTTCTAACGGACTTAAAGAAGTTGTAAAAGCGTTTTACTCTGAAGCAGTGCTAGTTGCAAATCCTAATCTTACTCCAGAGAAAAAAGAGATTGTAGACCAATTGATTTTCCGTTTTGAGTCTATCGAACGCAGTAGAGGTAAAAAATATATTCTTTTGAATGTTGAAAACTCTAAAATTGACGAAGTTTTAGAAATTCTTCCAAGTATGAAAAGCCCTACTTTGTTGCCTTTAGCAAATAAAGATTGGAGTTCTATCCATGCCGTTGTAAATGAAGATTTGCTATGGGAAATGATAGGAAAATTAAAAGAAATGGGAGCTGAGGACATTCTAGTGCTTTCATTAGAGAAAATGATACCATAATGAGAATATTGAATAATGTGAGTAAGGGTGAGTGGAAAGAAGTTTTCTCTCGCCCTACTGATAACAATGATATAATTAAAGAAAGGGTAGAAAATATTCTTGAACAAGTGAAAAATGAAGGCGATAAAGCTATTTTTTCACTTTCACAGGCAATAGATAAGAACAATTTAACAGCAGAAAATGTTCTAGTTTCAGATTCTGAGCTAAAAGCTGCTGCAAACAATCTTAGCGATGAATTTAAAGCTGCTATTTGTCTTGCAAAAGAGAATATTGAGAAATTTCACGCTGCACAACTTCGCAGAGAAGTCTATGTTGAGACTATGAATGGCGTTGAAGTGCGTCAAAGGCGTGTTCCTATCTCAAAAGTTGGGTTATATATCCCTGCTGGTAGCGCACCGTTGTTTTCTACAGTTTTAATGTGTGCTGTACCTGCAAAAATAGCAGGTTGTAGCGAAATTATTATGTGTAGCCCTGCAAATAAAGAAGGCAAAATTGCTGACGAAATACTTTATGTCGCTCAACTTTGTGGAGTGTCAAAAATATATAAACTAGGAGGTGCTATTGCCGTTGGTGCTATGGCTTATGGCAGCGAAACTATAGACAGTGTTCACAAAATCTTTGGACCAGGAAACAGATACGTGACTTATGCAAAACAAATCGTTTCTTGTGACACCGTAGCTATAGACATGCCTGCTGGGCCTTCTGAAGTTATGGTTCTTGCTGACGAAAGTGCAGAAGCGGCGTTTGTGGCATCAGACATCTTATCACAACTTGAACACGGAGCAGACTCTCAAGCTATAGCGATTGTTACTAGCCAAGAAATTGCAGATAACGTAGCTGACGAGGTGTTGAAGCAAACAAAAACATTAAGCCGTAACGAAATCATTGAGTTATCTCTAAAAAATTGTACTATAATAGTCGAAAATGACAGAACGAAAATTTTAGAGATGGTAGATTTCTATGCGCCAGAACATTTAATAGTTTCGTTAAACGAAGCTGACGAATTTTCATATAGCGTAACAAATGCAGGAAGTATTTTCATAGGAAACTACTCTCCAGAAAGTGTTGGAGACTATGCTTCGGGAACAAATCATACACTTCCTACATCAGGTTGGGCAAAAAGCTTTAGTGGTGTGAATACGGACAGCTTTTCTAAATATATAACTTACCAAAAACTTAGCAAAGAAGGGCTAAATGCAATTTCTGACTGTGTTGTAACTATGGCACAGCACGAAGGACTTACGGCTCATGCTAATGCTGTAATTGTTCGCAAAGGATAACGCTTTATAAATGTAAAAAATGGATGTAAAAAAATATATACGACAAAATATTCTTTCTCTTGCGCCTTATTCAACAGCACGAGACGAATATCAGGGAGAAATTGGCATCTACTTAGATGCAAATGAAAATCCGTATGACAATAGCTATAACAGATATCCTGACCCTCACCAAAAAGAGTTGAAAAAGGTGATTTCTGAGATAAAAAACGTGCCTACAGAAAATCTTTTCCTAGGCAACGGCTCAGATGAAGCTATAGATCTTGTTTTCCGTATTTTCTGTGAACCTAAAGTTGACGAAGCCTTAATTATTAAGCCGAGCTATGGCATGTACTCTGTTTGTGCAAAAATAAACGATGTGAAATTCACTGAAATAGCACTAGATGAAGAGTATGAGCTTATCGCTGACGACATTCTTGATGCTGTGACTCCGAATACAAAGGTGATTTTCTTATGTTCGCCAAATAATCCTTCGGGAAACTTACTTAATCGCAAAGAGGTAGACAAAGTTGTTAATTCTTTTGATGGAATTGTCGTTATAGATGAAGCATATATTGATTTTAGCGAAGATTGTGGCTATGTTCCAGAATTGTCTAAATTTCCTAACCTTATAGTCTTGCAAACACTGTCAAAGGCGTGGGGATTAGCAGGTTTACGTGTGGGAATGGCTTACGCTTCTGCTGAAATTATAGACTTTATGAACAAAGTTAAATATCCTTACAATATTAACTGTTCTACACAACAAATAGTGCTTAACGAGCTGACTGCTAAACGTAAAGATAAAGAGGCAGAGCTGAAAGAAATCATAGCCGAAAGAGATTCTTTCATTATGGAACTTCAAAATATCAAATATATTAAGAGAATTTACAAAACAGATGCTAACTTTGTGCTTGTAAAGACAGAAAAAGCTGACGAACTGTATGAATTCTTGATAAATGAAAAAATTATTGTTCGTAATCGCTCAAGAGTCTTTGGTTGTAGCGACACTTTACGCATAACAATAGGCACACCAGAAGAAAATGCAAAACTCCTAACAATTTTAAGAAATAGATGATGAAAAAAGCACTTTTTATAGACAGAGACGGCACAATAATTAAAGAGCCACCTGTTGATTTCCAAGTTGACACACTAGAAAAACTAGAATTTTGTAAAGGGGCTATTACGGCGTTACGTATGATTTCTGCTTTAGATTTTGAACTTGTGATGGTGTCAAATCAGGACGGTAGAGGCACAGAATCTTTCCCAGAAGAAGACTTTTTGTTGCCACAAAACAAGATGTTGTCTATACTTGAAGGTGAAGGCGTTACGTTTGACGAGATTTTCATTGACGATTCTTTTGAAGAAGATAATTCTGAAAATAGAAAACCTCGCACAGGCATGTTAACAAAATATTTAACAGGCGAATATGACCTTGCTAATTCTTATGTCATTGGAGATCGTCTAACAGATGTTGAACTTGCTAAAAATCTAGGTTCTAAGGCTATTCTGTTTAGACCACTAGAAGAGGGCAAAGAAATGTTAGCTACAAAAGAGGGCTTCGACCAAATTAGTGCTTTAGAAAGTGATGACTGGTTTGAAATTTTTGAATATTTGCGTTTTGGTTCTCGTGTTGCAACAATTAACAGGGCGACAAAAGAAACAGATATAGCACTAACAATAGATTTAGATGGCAAAGGAACTAGCAGCATAAAAAGTGGGCTTAACTTCTTCGACCACATGTTAGATCAAATAGTACATCACGGTGGATTTTCAGTAAGCCTAGAAGCAAAAGGAGACTTAAATGTTGACGAACACCACACAATAGAAGATATAGGTATTGTTTTCGGAAAAGCTTTCAAACAAGCACTAGGAGACAGAATTTCTATAGAACGCTATGGCTTTGTACTTCCTATGGATGAGTGTGATGCTTTCGTAACGCTAGATTTAGGAGGCAGATTTGA
>JAWXTO010000011.1:0-24766 GCA_044433545.1 Rikenellaceae bacterium | reverse complement strand
TACTGTTTTTTACTATACAAAGATACAATTTTGAAAGCAATTCACAACAGGAAATGTTTTTATAACAGACATAAATGGATTGTTGTTCACTATACAACAATATAATTCAAAAGGCAATCCACAAGCGTAACTTTGCGGATTGCCTTTTTGAGAATTATATAAGGGTAGTTCTAATAACTTATTTAAAAATTTCCTTATTAGGTGTTGCTGACATATTAAACACCAAGGTTGCGCCACTCATAATTTGGTCGTGTGTTATGTAGCCACAAGTTAATGGCTCGCCGTTTAAAGTGCAAGATTCGATATAGCGATTCTCTTTAGAAAGATTATTAGCAATCATAGTAAATGCCTTGCCGCTTTCAGTGTTAATAACAGCCTTTTTCATCATAGGAGCACCAATAATGTATTTACCGTCTCCAGGACACATAGGATAGAAGCCCATAGATGAGAAAACATACCATGCGCTCATCTGTCCACAGTCGTCATTGTTAGGCATACCGTTACGGCTAACTGAATAAATGCTATCAGCAACGATGTTCACCCAGTCAGCGATTTTCCATTGCTCTCCTGCATTGTGATACATATATAAGAACTGGTGTCCTGGCTCATCACCATGACCATATTGACCAAAGAATCCAGAAATGTCAACATGTTGTTCTCCTTGCATATCTAAAGGTGTATTTAATGTTCTATCCATGCTCTTAGCAAGCTCTTCTTTTCCGCCTAAAGCCTCAGCAACAAAATCTACAGCATGAGGATAGAAATAAGAATAAGCCCAAATGTTACCCGAAATGTAGTGAGGACGTAAAGAAGACCAATCAGTCAAATCTAGGTCTATCCAATTGCCTTTTTCATCTTTAGGATATAAGAAACCGCCTTTATCTTTACGGAAGTGGTTCATAAAATTCATAGAACGTTTTGTGAACTCTTCTTCAATTTCTTTGTTACCTACTTTTTTCGCTACTTGAGCTATACACCAGTCATAGTAAGCATTTTCAGCAGTTTTTGACACAGAAGCATGAATTGGAGAAGGTACATAACCTAGTTCTATGTATTTATCTACACCACTAAGACCATCAGAACTTGAAGTGTAGTCATAGTGTGCAACCGCAACCATCGCTTCTAGCGCTTTCTCAGCGTCAATTCCTGGAACGCCTTTTAAAATCGCATCAGAAATCATAGAAACAGCAGGATAACTAATCATACATGTATTGTCAAAGCCGCAAAGTTCCCAAAGTGGAATTTGACCTCCGTTTTGGTAACGGCTAATTAGAGAATTTGCAAAATCGGCTGTCATTTCGTGCTCTGTGATAGTGAAAAGAGGATGTACAGCACGGAAAGTGTCCCATAAAGAGAAAGTACTGTAATTTTCAAAGCCCTCAGCTTGTAATTTTTTACCTAAAGCAACATATCTTCCGTCAACGTCTTGTTGAAGATTAGGTTGTATCATTGCGTGATATAGCCAGTGTATAAGAATGTAGTTTGGTCATCATCAACGCCTTCAAATTCATATTTTCCTAACGATTCTTCCCATGCAGCAACAGCTTTTTTGTGAGCACCCTCAAAATCTAGCCCCGCAGCTTCAGCAGCAAGGTTTTTCTTTGCTCCCTCAGCGTCAACAGCAGAGATTGCTACTTTTACAAGGATTTGTTCGTCTTTTGCAGTTGTGAACGTAGCTGCAATTTTAGAAACTTTAGAGCTGCTTTCAGTTGCATCTGTCACTTTGCCATTTTCATAAACAGTAACGGCATCGAAAGGTTTAGAAAATTCTGCAATAAAATACACGTATCTATTACCGCCCCAACCATCAGAATGAGAAAATCCCTCGATAGTTGTATCATTCACCTTTTTAACGTGAGTGTCTATATTTTTTCCAAAAATTTTGTGTGTAGGGTCGATAATGATGTTCGACTGTTCGCTACTTGGGAAAGTGTAACGATGGAAACCTGTACGTGGAGTCACTGTCAGCTCAGCAAGAACGTCATAGTCTAACAATTCTACAGAATAATAACCTGCACTAGCGATTTCTTTGTCTGCATCATGAGAAATGCGGCTTCTGTAACCCTCATCAGGATTAGATTTCTCACCTGGCTCAAATTTAATCTCTCCAACTGTAGGCATTACAAGAATGTCACCTAAATCACTCCAACCAGTACCGCTAAGGTGAGTGTGTGAAAAGCCCATAATGTTGTCGTCAGAAGTGTGATAACCAGAACACCAATTCCAGCCTTTTGTGTCACCATCAGGACTTAACTGAACCATACCAAAAGGATAGGCTGCACCAGGGAAAGTGTGAACTATGCCATCTGTACCAATAAAAGGGTCTACAAAAGCGATCGGAGACTTTTTCTCTTTTTGCTCTTTTGGTGCTTCAGCACAGCTTGTCGCCAAAGACATAAGACCTATGGCAAAAAGTGTTGTAAATTTAGTAAATGTTTTCATTTATATTATTTTTTAAGATTTCTCATTTCCTACAAAAATAGTCTATAATTTCTATTTTAGCAATATAATCATTACTTTTGTGAACTTAAGGGGACTTCTAATAATTCCCCAAAATACTTTTCCGCCACTATTCACCCCTTTTGCTTTTAACCAAAATCGGTGGTAGGGGTCACTACAACCCACTTTGCCTAAAAGCAAAATGGATAAATATTAACGAAAAATTAAAATCGGGGAATTATTAGAGGTCCCCTTAAATGTGATTAATTTTGACAAAAATCATAAAACAAAAAGTTTTTGGTTACATTTTTGTTGTTTTTTACCACATTTACACATATAACACTAAACTTTACACCAAAATCATTACACACTGACACTCATAACAAATTAATAAAAAAAGCGTTATATTTGTCGGTACGTTATATAATGATGTAAACAACTTGATAATACAATAAAAAAAATATGAATTATTTTAAAAAATCCACATTAATTTTCGGGTGGGTAGCATTTGCAGTGAGTCTGCTTGTCTATCTTTTGACCGTTGAGCCAACAGCAAGTCTTTGGGACTGCTCTGAATTTATTGCAACATCATATAAAATGGAAGTAGGACACCCTCCTGGCGCACCACTTTTTATGATGATTAACCGTATTTTCTCAATATTTGCACCATCAACTGCAAGTGTTGCGTTAATGGTAAATATTGCGTCAGCCGTGGCTAGTGCATTCACTATAGCCTTCCTTTTCTGGACTATTGCACACCTTGCTCGACGCATTTTGAAAAAAACCGAAGAAGAGCTTTCTACAGGAGAGGTTTGGTCTACAGTTGGAGCAGGTCTTATAGGTTCTTTAGCCTATGCTTTCACTGACACATTCTGGTTTTCTGCCGTTGAGGGTGAGGTTTATGCTCAATCTTCGTTGTTTACAGCTATAGTATTCTGGGCTATCCTTAAATGGGAGAATGTAGCTACAGAGAAAGGCGCAAATCGCTGGCTAATTTTTACCGCTTATATGATGGGGCTTTCAATTGGTGTCCACTTACTTAACTTATTAGCTATTCCTGCTATTGTTTTTGTATATTATTACAAATTCAGCACTAAAAAAAGTAAAATTGGCTGGTTTAAAGCATTCTTAGCGTCTGTTGTGATTCTTGCAGGGGTGCTTTATGTTATCATACCTAAAACCATTGAAATTGGAGCGTGGTTTGATAGAATCTTTGTTAACAACTTTGGAACAAAACCTAATGCGGGCTTACTTTTCTTCTTTATAGCACTTTTAGCACTATTAAGCTATGCGGTGTGGTATACTCACAAAAAGAAAAAACCTATTTTAAACACAATAACTCTTTGTGTTACGATGATTGTATTGGGATACAGCACTTATGCTTCTGTTATCATTCGTGCTACAGAAAATCCTCCTATGAACTCTAATGCTCCGAGCGACCCTTACCAATTATTGTCTTTCCTTAACCGTGAGCAGTATGGTGATCGCCCGTTATTAACTGGACAAACTTATGCAACAGATCCTATAGAGTATGTGACAAAAACTTCATATTATTACAACGACGAAAAGGGAGAATATGTTCCTTACCCTGTAAATTCTGTAAAATATGATGATAAAATTCAGACTTTCTTTCCTCGTATGTATTCTAGCTCTAGTCAACATGTAACAGGCTATAAAACATGGGGACAAGTAAAAGGTAAGAAAGTGAAAAATTCGGCTGGTGAGATTGTTGTAGCTCCTACATTTGCTGAAAATCTACGTTTCTTCTTTGCTTACCAAGTAAACTATATGTACTGGAGATATTTCTTATGGAACTTCGTAGGTAGACAAAATGACTTTCAAGGAAATGGTGAAATCACTAAAGGAAACTGGCTTTCTGGCATTGACTTCATCGACGAATTATATCTAGGACCTCAAGACAACCTACCTTCTGAATTTGCAAACAATAAAGGACGTAATAGATACTACTTCCTGCCATTCATACTAGGGATTCTAGGTATGTTAGGTCAATATCAAAAAGACAGAAATAACTTTACTGTTGTATTCTGGCTATTCTTTATGACAGGTATCGCCATTATCATTTACCTTAACCAAACTCCAGGTCAACCACGTGAGCGTGACTATGCTTATGCAGGTTCATTCTATGCATTCTCTATTTGGATAGGTCTTGGCGTTATGTATCTTTATTTCTTAGCGAAAGAAAAGCTAAAAGCGAAACATGCAGCTATCATAGCTTCAGTCGTTGGACTTTCAGTCCCTACAATATTAATCGCTGAGAACTGGGACGACCACACACGTGCTGGACGTTATGTGGCAAGAGATTTTGGTGCTAACTATCTTAAATCAACGCTTCCTCACTCTATAATTATTCCTTATGGCGACAACGACACTCTGCCACTTTGGTATATTCAAGAGGTTGAAGACGTACGCACTGATGTTAAAGTAATGAATCTTAGCTATTTGTCTGGAGACTGGTATGTTAATCAAATGAGATATAAGACTAACGATGCAGAACCTGTAGCATTTACATTACCAAAAGAGAAATACTACAAAAAGAACGATTACATTCCTATTTTCGAGTTGCGTGATAGTGCTATGACTCCAAAAGAAATCATTAATTTCATCAAAAATGATTCAGCTGAGAAAAGTGCCATCCTAGCACGAGGAGGTGGACAGTTTGACGATTACGTACCCACTAATAAACTTGCAATTCCTGTAAACAAAGAAAATGCAGTGAAAAGTGGTATCGTTAAACCTGAAGATTTTGATTTAATGGTCGATACGATACATTTAACAATATCATCATCTGGCTTAACACGTGCTCAATATATGGTATTGGACGCAATAGCTACATCTGACTGGAATCGCCCTATTTATATAACACAATCTCACTCTTTAGCTGATATGGGCAACTTTGCAGACTATCTTCAACATGATGGTTTTGCATATAGATTCGTACCTATCTATACACCTAACAAAGTTCTTAACACTGGTCGTATAGATTCAGATTATTTGTACAACAAGCTTATGAATGAGTTT
The DNA here is from genome assembly GCA_044433545.1 of Rikenellaceae bacterium. Taxonomy (GTDB): domain Bacteria; phylum Bacteroidota; class Bacteroidia; order Bacteroidales; family Rikenellaceae; genus JAWXTP01. Next base: position 19,288 of record JAWXTO010000011.1, on the reverse strand, counting down.
GAATATGGCAATATCAAAGACGAAAAAGTTAATGTCGACAACTTTATTAGCTTCTCATTTGGAGCAGTTCAAGTCCGTAACACTTTTGGCCGTCTTGCTAGACAATTAATCCAAGAAGGTGACACAGTGCGTGCAAGACTTGTGATTGATAAAGTGTTAGAAGAAGTTCCTTTCTCTCAAATAGATTATTCTTATAATGACTACGCCTTAATTGAAGCGATGTATGAATTAGGAGATACTGAACTTGCAGACAAAACATTAAACGACTTCAAGACTAACGTTCTCGACAATGTGAATTATTATATTAGATTCACTGGTGACAAAGCTAGTAGCGTTAAAAGTGACCTAAATCAAGAGCTTTACAATCTACAAACATTATGGCAGATTGCTAAAAATCACGGCAACGAAGCAGTCACTGCTGAAATTGAAGCCTACATAGGAGAATAAAATTTCCTCAAAACTGAAACATCCCCTAAAAGTTATTATTTTTAACTTTTAGGGGATGTTTTTTTAGGGTGATGCCCGAAACTAATACATCGGTGATCCCTAGATAGTTAAACTAAGATATTTTAGATAAAATACCTTGATTTTCGCTAAAAACCTTAAAAACGGAGGTTGTTGTCCCTTAAAAACTTTGTACCTAAAGGCGTCCCGCCTTTTATAATAAGTTTTATACTTTTTGAAAAAGTACGCCCAGAGGGCTTCAAAACTCGCTTTCTTTTGCCTTTAAAGGCAAAAGAGCGTATAATTTTCTTTGAAAATTATTAGGGAAATCCACAAAACGAGGTTTTGGGAATCTCCCTTTATAAAATGAGGATAGCCTCTTTTATTAGATCATATAGTCAAAAAACACATTCAAAAAGCCAAATTCCAACTCGACACCATGCGCATGAGCTTTAGCGTTAAGAAGCGACCTAGCGCAAAGTTTTTTGCTACTTTTTCCAAAAAAAGTAGAGAATACGAATTTTTATAAATTTTCAAAAAATAAGAAATAAAGAAATAATTACATCTCTCCCAAACTATCAGCCGACTGCGGGGTCACAGACCCTTTTGTTAGATTATACAACCTACAACAACAACAAACTAATCTACACTATAAGAATAAGCACTTTTAGAAGACAGCTCATTACCATTTAAGAAAGGAACTATAGAAAACTTAAACTGATATTCTCTATTTGTAGGCAACAAATACTTATCATAAGGCATTGCGCCCCAGCTATTATCACCCCCAACGCCCATCATAACACCATCTAATGACAATTCTACATAATTCTGAGCATTAATATCGTTAATGTGCGTTTGTTTTGGCTTTTTAAAGCTAAACGCCGCATCGCTTTCACCATCCTTATAGTTAGTATATTGATATGATCTATTAGAACTCTCAGCATCGAAATCTTCTACACTATTTGCTAAAGCGTTGAACTCAAAAACACCATTCGCTTGTATGTAAAGACCAGCACCTGCATTACTATATAAAGCAAGATAGCGACAATCTGTCTTGTGTCCATTTTCTTGAGGTCTTACATAAGGATAATACTGTTCAGACACATTAGAATTATAAACCCCAATTTCTGAAGCATATTTTCTATCTGAATAGTTCTCAAAAGGACCTCTACCATAATACGTTATATTTTGATAGGCTTTAGGCACACGCATGCGCACCCCAACACGTGGCACTGTAGTTACAACATCATTAGTCGCTGTCAAATAACCATCCACATTTATAACCCCTGCACTATTTACCCTATAGTTTAATGTAAATTCAGCACCTAATTCTTTGAACTTATATTTTGTTAAAATATCGACATATCCATTGCCTTTTTTGATGTCGAATTTATTTAATTGCGCATTATTTTGAGCCTCCAGCCAAGGTTTCCATGCTTCAGGAAGTCCCGCACCATAATCATTATCTGTAGGCGCTCTCCAAAACTGAGGTCTAAGGTTAAAGCCCTCATAAACCAGCTCGTTACCCTTTCTGTTTATAGAAATAATGCCACCTTGTTTTTTATCAAAAACCACCGTTGTTCCATCGGCCGTAATAGTTACATGATTATCATTTTTATCAACTTTTGGAGTCGTTCCTAGAATAAAGGCAGGTTTTTCACCAGTTTTTTCGATAAAGAATTGCTCATTAGCAACAACATAGCCCTTTTCTATCATTCTAGTAGAGTTTTTAGTTTCTGCCCTAACGTTTAAGAAATATTCTACACCACTTTGCTGTTTATAAACCGTTGGAATCGTAACTTTTAGTTGTTTTTGAGGCTCTAAACCTATGCTGTCAAGTTCACCTTTAACAACGACTACCCCATTACCTATAATCTCATATTTAAATGTAAATTCATTCAAATTTGTGAAGAAAAAGCGATTTTTAACCGTAAATTCCATTCTTTCTTTATTGAAATCTGTGAAATTTATGTTTTGATAAACTTTTTTAACTTCGTAAGCACCAGGATGATATGACTTTCTGTCTGCCGACACCAAACCATTACACAAGAAGTTGCCATCAGAATAAGATTTGCTTCCAAAGTCACCTCCATAAGCCCAAAATCCGCCTTCTTTGTCAGACCACAAACTTTGGTCAACCCAATCCCATATAAATCCACCTTGCAAGTTCGGATATTTATAAATTTCATCCCACAAATCCTTTAAATTGCCTGTAGAATTTCCCATCGCATGCGCATACTCAGACGCAATGTAAGGACGGTCTGTTTTTGACTCTCCCCACTCTTTTAACTTCTCTGCTGAAGGATATTGAGGACAGAAAATGTCTGTATTCCACTCTAAAAGAGCACGTTCATATTGAACTGGACGATGTGGCTCACTAGCTTTTATAAACTGATAGGTTTTATAGAAGTTATATCCATTACCAGCCTCATTTCCTAGCGACCAGAATATCACAGATGCGTGTGTTTTGTTTCGCTCATACATATTCTGAGTGCGCTCAAGGTGTGGCTGTAGCCACTTAGGGTTATTGCCTAATGAATTACCTTTCGCAAGGCTATACCCCATACCGTGAGACTCAATATTCGCCTCGTCACAGATATAAAATCCATATTTGTCTGCTAGCTCATAGAAAATCGGACTTTGTGGATAATGAGAACATCTAATTGCATTGATGTTCATCTTTTTCATCATCTCGAAGTCTTTCATTATCGTTTCTTCATCGACAACATGCCCATTATAGGCGTGATGTTCATGCAAATTCACCCCTTTTATATGAATGGGTTGCCCATTCACATAAAGCTGATTTCCCTTAATTTCTATGCTTCTAAAACCAACTTTTCGTTGAATAAATTCAGAATCCCAACCATCTTCGTGCTGCACCCTAACCACAACAGAATAAAGCTCTGGATTTTCAGCACTCCACTTACGCACATTCTGTACAGGTATAGAGAAAAACACTGTATCTTGTTCTCTCAGCTTAAATTTCGTGTACTTATTGTCGCCGCTGACAAACTTACCGTCAGGATCATACATCTCATAATAAATTCGCTTTTCTTTAGGGTTCAAGTAATGTGATTTCATTATGATACCAAACTCCAAATATCCATTTTTGTATGTTGGATCTAAAGATGTTGTTGTTATGAAGTCTCTAACACGCACTTTTGGCTGGCTGATAAGATAAACATCTCTTTCTATGCCGTTCATGTGCCAAAAATCTTGACATTCAAGATAAGAACCTGTGCTCCATTTGTATGTCACAATAGAAAGCTGATTTGTGCCTTCATTTACGTATTTTGTAATGTTAAATTCTGCTGGATTTTTAGAATCTTCGCTGTAACCAACCTCTTGACCGTTTACATAAACAAAAGAACCCGATTTTATCGCACCAATATTCAAAAAAATCTCTCTTTCATCCCAATCATAAGGCACTTGGAAGTTTCGGCGATATACGCCTACAGGAATTTCGTCAGGAAGTGTTGGCGGCTGAGGGTTTTTAGGCATAAAATTATATACCGTGTTCGTATATACAGGTGTGTCATACTCCGCAGTTGACCAATTTGAAGGAACTGTTATTTTATTCCACGACGCATCATTATAGTCTGCAAACGTATAGTCCTCAACATACTGAGCATGACTTGACAGATATTTAAACTTCCATTCTCCATTCAGCGATTGGTAGTATAATGAACCACTATAATCATCCTTAACAGCCTGATCACGTTTATGATAAGTCATAAATTGTGCCCTAGGATATTCTTTATTTACAGATGATATTTCAGGACTTGTAATTTCTATAGGTAACTCTTGTGCTACTACGCTACTGGTCACACAAGCTAGGGATAAAAACCCTAAAATAATAGATTTTATTTTCATAATAGTCTAATAATAAGTAGGTTTTCAAAGCAATTTGCAAAAAAACATGAAATTATACTTTCAAACCAAAATTCACAATAAACCTCACTAAACATAGATAAAACTATCCAAACTAAGCGATTATTGCCGTCTAATACTCTTTTTAAGAGCACATTAAAATCTCATAATTCAACAAAAGTAATCATTTTTTTGATAACTGAGCTTATAAGTCTTATATTTGTACCCGAAAAAAAGCCATTTTATATGGCGGTTATATAAATTGCAAACTTAAAATTATTAAATCTTTAAATTATATTAAAATGAAAGCATTTGTTTTTCCTGGTCAAGGTGCTCAATTTGTAGGCATGGGAAAAGACCTTTATGAAAGTTCTGCTGAAGCTAAAGCATTATTTGAAAAAGCTAACGAAATTCTAGGTTTTAGAATTACTGATATCATGTTCGAAGGAACAGACGAAGAGTTAAAACAAACTAAAGTTACTCAACCAGCTGTATTTTTACACTCTGTAATTTCGGCTATCGCTATGGGTGACGATTTTCAACCAGACATGGTAGCTGGTCACTCGTTAGGTGAGTTCAGTGCACTTGTTGCTGCTAAAGCATTATCTTTTGAAGAAGGTCTTACACTAGTTTCAAAACGTGCTATGGCTATGCAAAAAGCTTGTGAAGCTCAACAATCGACTATGGCTGCTATTATTGGTCTTGACGATAAAACTATCGAAGACATTTGTGCTTCTATCGACGAAGTTGTTGTTCCTGCTAACTATAACAGCATTGGTCAACTTGTAATTTCAGGCTCTATGGAAGGTATAGACGCTGCATGTGCTAAACTTACTGAAGCAGGTGCAAAACGTGCTCTTAAATTAAACGTAGGCGGTGCATTCCACTCTCCACTTATGGAACCTGCACGTGTTGAACTTGAAGAAGCTATCAAAGCTGCTGACTTCAACGATCCAATTTGCCCTGTTTATCAAAACGTTGACGCTAAACCTTACACTTCTAAAGAAGAAATCAAAGCTAATCTTATTGCTCAGTTAACATCACCAGTAAGATGGACACAAATCGTTCAAAACATGATTGCTGACAACGCTGAATCTTTCAAAGAATTAGGCCCAGGTAAAGTTCTTGCTGGACTAATCAAAAAAATTGACCGCACAGCAGTAACTCTATAATTACGACACAACCTAAAAATAGGCAGCCTCAAAACATTTCGATTTTGAGACTGCCTATTTTATTTTGTACAATTCCTAAACTCCTAATATGTAAACTCTACTCTTTCGCTATGGTTATAGCCAGCTCGTGTAGCTCTTGCACTAATCACATCACCGCTTTTTAAACCCTCAATTGGTTCTGTATATAACATCCATGAATTTGGTGTATGACCTTCTCCGTTAATTTTATACACAATAGAAGCACCTTTATTATCTGATGAAAGAACTAATTTATCTTTTTTCGTAACAAACACAACGTCATTTAGCGAAGGTTGAACTCCATCTGGCAACATCAAGTCTCTACTTTCTTTTTCAGTCAACATCCAACGAGGACTTTCATTTTTAATCCATTTGTCAAGCTCTTTTCTCATTCTTTCAATGTCGTCTTGATACTGAGGGTCATTAATGAGGTTGTTCACATTGTGTGGGTCGTTAACATCGTCATAAAACTCTTCTTGAGGACGGTTTTCTGCATCAAACCACAACATTTGAGTGTCGTTTAGCTCACCATTTTTCAACATATCTAACATACTGAGCATCATTGGCATATTGTAACGATACTGTACAGGTATATAATTAGAATTGTCAGCATAATTATAGTTACGGATATATCTAAAATTGTGGTCTTTCACTACGCCTTGTTTATCTCGCTGTTCATCCATTCTATCTCTAGCCGCATAGACATATTCTCTGTCTTTTTTAGCTTCATATTCACCTAACAACGCTTGTCCTTGCATATATTTAGGAGGTTTCACTCCCGTAAGTGACAACACAGTGGCAGGAATATCAATAAACATTGATAACCTATCGTCTACAGTGCCTTTTTTGTATCCATCAGGGAATTTCACCATAAATGGCACATGTGTACCACTCTCATAAATAGCCCTTTTTTGACGTGGCAAAGGACCTCCGTTGTCTGACAAGAACATAATTATTGTATTATCATATCTATCTGACGCTTTTAGCTCGTCTACAAGGTCTTGAAACTGACTGTCCATACGAGTGACATTGCTATACATGACTGCCATGTCACGACGAATTATGTCATTGTCAGGATAATACGGAGGAACTATAATGTCATCAGGATTAACATGCAATTCTGCATCAGCTTGTAACCACACTTGACTTTCGTGAGTAATACCAAGGTTAATTATCGAAAAGAATGGCATATCTTCAGGGCATTTTTTCCAATCACCACCTGCATCATCCCATAGAGACATAGGAGAATTAAATTGATAATCTTGCTTTATTTTATTTGTGCAATAATAGCCCGCCGCACGCATAAATTCGGTATACCCCTTAACTTCATCAGGTAAAACAACATAGTAAGGCTCTATTTCTTCTGGGAACTGCTCTTTTTTTTGAGTGAAGGTTCTCATATAATTCGCACCCATAGCCGAAGGGTACATTCCTGTTATAAGTGCAAAACGACTAGGCGCACTAACACCTACTGTTGTGTGCATCTGTGAAAAAAGGATACTTTCTTCTGCAAATTTATCTAAATTTGGCGTTATAGCAACTGAATCTCCATAGCAGCCTAAATTTAAGCTAATGTCTTCACAAACAATACATAGAATGTTTGGCTGTTTTTGTTGTACTTCTTCACTTTGAGCTTTTGGGATAAAACAAGTTAATGTTAATCCAGAAATCAATGGTAATTTAACATTCATAAAATCAAATTTTTACAATCACTTCTACAAATATAGTTATTTAAATTAACATACTCATAAAAATAGGGAAATTCACAAAATTTATGTTTTGTAAATTTCCCTATTAAAGGCTTTTTGAAAAGAATAAAGTATCTTTTCGCTTAGTTTATTTTAGGGAGAAATTAGAACTCTCCTTATGTTATTCAACCTCCCAAGTGTCGCCACTTCTGAATAAATCGTCACAACATTTAATATTAGAGCTTTCTTTGACCGTAGCGATTTGCTCTTGCATACAATCGTCATAAGTGAAGTCTCTAACATCACGTATAACACCTAGTGCTACAGGGAAGTTAGGGCCTTTCATATTCACAAGCATCATGTGAACACCTGGACTCTTTTGATAAGCATTATGAACAAGAATATTGTTAAGCGTCCAACCGCCTTCGCCTATCGTTACGACTTTAAGACCAAGACCTTGAAGCACTAAACCCTTATCTTTGTTTTTCCCAAAAATCATAGGCTCACCATGTTTCAAAACAATAGTTCTATCTTCTCTAAACTCTTTGTTAGTAAAAATATCGTGTGTTTTGTCATTAAAAATCACACAGTTTTGCATAATTTCTAACACTGATGTACCGTCATGTTTAGCACTTTCTTTCAAACACTCCATAGTAAGCTTAACGTCAACATCTAAAGAACGAGCATAGAAAGTTCCACGTGCTCCTAACACTAACTCACCAGGAGAAAATGGATGTTCTATAGTTCCATAAGGCGATGTTTTTGTAATTTTACCCAATTTTGAAGTAGGTGAATATTGTCCTTTTGTAAGACCATAAATCTCATTATTAAACAACATGATATTTATGTCAATGTTACGTCTTATGGCGTGAATAAAGTGGTTACCACCAATAGCTAGAGCATCTCCATCACCTGTCACCTGCCAAACAGACAATTCAGGATTTGAAACTTTTACTCCAGTTGCTATAGCTGCTGCACGACCATGTATTCCGTGAAATCCAAACGTGTGCATATAGTATGGAAATCGAGACGAGCATCCAATACCCGAAACAAACGTAAAACGTTCGTGCTCATAATTTAACTCTTCGGCTACTTCTGGCAAAGCTTTTTGCACTGCACTTAAAATAGCATGGTCTCCACATCCAGGACACCATTTTACCTCTTGATCACTTTTGAAATCTATCGGTGTATATTTACGGTTTTGTTCCATAATCTAAAGTAGTGAATTAAATTTCTCTTTAAGTTCAGTTACTGTAAATGGTAAACCTTGAACTTTGTTATAAGTTAAATATTCAAATTCTTGATGTTCAATCTTTAAGTAAGACGCAAATTGTCCCATATTAAGTTCGCAAACAAGAATTTTCTTATATTTTGAGAATATTTCTTTGGTATTAAGTGGCAGCGGATTGATATAGTTAAAATGACATAAAGACACATCTTTACCCTCTTGTCTCATTTCAGCAACTGCACTTTGAAGGTGTCCCCATGTGCCACCCCAGCCAACAACTAACAGTTCTCCACCCTCTTGTGAACCAAAAACCTCTTGTTCTGGAATGAATCTCTCAACACGTTTCACCTTTTCAGCACGTGTATTAACCATTTTTTCGTGATTTAAAGCATCGTGAGACACTGCGCCCGAAAGGAAGTCTTTTTCAAGCCCTCCGATACGGTGTTCTAGCCCTTTAGTGCCTGGCAAAGCCCATGTACGAGCAAGTTTCTCGTCATCTCGCTTATAAGGCATATATTTTTCACCCTCTGGAAGTTGTGTTACTATAGGAGGCACAATTTCTGGATAATCAGCCATCGTTGGAATCTTCCAAGGCTCAGAACCATTAGCAATAAAGCCGTCAGTTAACAACATCACTGGAGTCATGTGTTCCATAGCGATTTTACCAGACATAAAGGCATAATCGAAACAGTTTGAAGGTGTACTAGCCGCAATAACAACCAAAGGACACTCTCCATTACGTCCCCAAAGTGCTTGATTAAGGTCACTTTGTTCAGTTTTTGTAGGTAACCCTGTCGAAGGACCTCCACGTTGAACGTCTACAATCACTAGTGGCAATTCTGTCATTACCGCAAGACCTATAGCCTCACTTTTAAGCGAAAGACCAGGGCCTGAAGTTGTTGTAACAGCGAAGCTACCTGCAAAAGCAGCACCTATTGATGTACAGATTCCTGCAATTTCATCTTCTGCTTGCAAAGTTTTAACTCCAAGACTTTTACATCTAGCAAGTTCTTCAAGTATGTGAGTAGCAGGCGTGATAGGATATGAGCCACAGAAAAGAGGTCTTCCACTTTTCTCAGATGCGGCAATGAAACCCCAAGCTACAGCCTGATTTCCATCTATGTTTCTGTATGTTCCTTTTTCTATGTTTGCAGGTGCTACAAAATAGCGATTAGTGAAAGCGTGTGTATTTCCTGCAAAGTTATATCCAGCATTTAACACCCTTTTATTTGCATCAACTACAGCAGGATTTTTAGCGAATTTCTTAGCAAAAAACGCTTCTGTATGCTCCATAGGACGCTCAAAAACGAAGTAGCAGATACCTAATGCGAACATATTTTTACATTTTACGACACTTTTCATCGGCAAATCAGTGTCTGCCAACGCATCCTTAGTCATAGATGTAATAGGAGCATGGATTATATTGTAACCCTCAAGACCAAGCTCAGTAAATGGATTTAAAGTTTCAAATCCAGCCTTTGCAACAGTCTTATCATTAAAAGAGTCTACATCATATATAATAGTAGCACTTTTTTTAAGCCATTTAGCATTAGCACGCAATGCCGCAGGGTTCATTGCAACTAAAACGTCACAATAGTCACCTGGAGTGTTTATAGTTTTGCTACCAAAATGTAGCTGAAAACCAGAAACTCCACTTATTGTTCCTTGTGGGGCTCTAATTTCTGACGGAAAGTCAGGGAATGTAGACACTCCATTACCTAAAAAGGCACTAGTTTCTGTAAAAAGCATACCCGTAAGCTGCATGCCATCACCAGAATCTCCCGAGAATCTGATAACTACGTCATCAATTTGACTCTCTACAATATTTTCCATATAACTGAATTTAAATAGTACTCTTATTTTGCCATTTATCAGTAAGTGTATTCTATTTTCTTAAAAAACAATACACCCCTTATAAACAGGCACTTCACCTTAAAAACTAAGGCTTATACCGGCAAATCTACACTTATTTTTTTATCTTACAAACAATTTTCATAAATTTTTGTGTGTATCCATCTTCACACTTCATAAAGCCGTCTATATCTCCCTGATATATAAGCTCTCCGCCCTTATCGCCGCCTTCTGCTCCAAGGTCTACAATCCAGTCTGCACACTTCACAACCTCAAGATTATGCTCAACGACAATTAGTGTATGTCCTTTAGCGACAAGCGCATCAAATGCCTGCAACAATTTCTTTATATCATGAAAGTGTAAGCCCGTTGTAGGCTCATCAAAGATAAAGACTAAAGGTTCTGTAGAGCTATCTTTCAACAAGAACGAAGCTAGCTTAACACGCTGACTTTCACCGCCAGAAAGTGTCGATGAAGACTGCCCTAAAGCTATATATCCCAACCCTACATTTTGTAGAACTGTCAATTTGTCGACTACTTTTCGGGCTAAAGTAGAATTATCAGCTTTGAAAAATTCTACAGCCTCGTCTATCGACATTTCTAAGATTTCAGATATATTTTTACCCCTATATTTTACTTCCAGTATGTCTCTTTTAAAGCGTTTTCCCTCACAAGCATCACAAACCATCTCTACGTCAGCCATAAACTGCATTTCGACACGTAAAACACCCTCTCCTTGACACTCTTCACAACGTCCACCTGCTATGTTAAATGAGAAATAAGACGGGCTATACCCCATTTGCTTAGCGGATTGTTGTTCAGCAAACAATTTTCTAATTTCGTCATACGCCTTTATATATGTAACAGGATTTGAACGTGACGAACGTCCAATAGGGTTCTGATCTATCATTTCAACACCCCTTACAAGTTTTAACGCCCCACTTATCCCTTCAAAATTTGAACTTATGAACCCTGTTTTGTTAAAGTGTCTAAAAAGCGCAGGGTAAAGAATGTCTTTAACCAAAGACGACTTTCCGCTGCCACTAACACCTGTTACACAAGCCATTGCACCTATCGGAAACTTAACATTTATATTTTTTAAGTTATTTTCACGTGCTCCGTTAACTTCAATGAAATCTGTTAGTTTACGCTTAGGGATTAAACGCTCTATAGTCTCTTTCCCAAGTATATAGTCTGCTGTTAGCGAATTTTTAGCATTTTTTATCTCGTCTATTGAACCTTGAAAAACGACTTCACCTCCAAAAACTCCTGCAAAAGGACCTATATCTATAATTTGATCTGCCGCACGCATTATTTCCTCGTCATGCTCAACAACAATAACCGTATTTCCTAAGTCTCTCAGTTGTTTTAAGACTTTTATCAATCTTTCAGTGTCACGAGGATGTAAACCTATGCTCGGCTCATCAAGAATATACATAGAACCCACAAGAGCACTACCTAAAGATGTTGCAAGGTTAATTCTTTGACTTTCACCACCCGAAAGTGTATTAGAAAGACGGTTCAGTGTCAAATATTCTAAACCTACATCTTTTAGATATTGTAAACGTGACGTAATTTCTTGAAAAATGCGTTTTGCTATCTTTTTATCGTAGCTGTCAAGTGGCATTGTGTTAAAAACCTCTATCAAATCGACTATACTTTTATCAATAAGCTCTGTGATGCGATAGCCCCCAACTTTTATATATGTAGCCTCTTTTTTTAGCCTTGTTCCATTACATTCAGGGCAAATTCTTTTACCTGTATATCTGGAAATCAGCACACGATACTGAATTTTATATTTTTCTTTCTCTAAAGATGCAAAAAATGCGTCAATCCCCTTAAAATGAGCGCACCCTTTCCACAAAATCTTACGTTCAGCGTCACTCAATTTATAGTATGGTCTATGAATAGGGAATTTAGCAGCCTCAGCATTATAAATCACTTGTTCTTTCCATTTTCGCATAGTTTCCCCACGCCAACATGCCACCGCATCATCAAAAAGCGATTTTGACTTGTCTGGCACGACTAAATCTTCGTCAATTCCAACAACTTTACCATATCCCTCACACTCTGGGCAAGCCCCTACAGGATTATTGAACGAAAACAGATATTCATTAGGTTGTTCATAATGAATGTCTGACGTATCATCAAACATAGAGCTAAAGCGATGTTCTGTATAACCTTTTTCTCTGTCGTAAGTGAAAATTGAAGCTCTTCCATCGCCTACATAATATGCTCTTTCTACAGAATCAGAAACTCGATTCTGAAAGTCTTCATCTTCTGTTGAAACAACAATTTTGTCTATCACAACACGTATATCTTTAACATTTACGTGCTCAATAAAAGGCATAACTTCCTCTATAGACATTGTTTTTCCATCTAAAAACAAAGAGTCAAAGCCATTAGACATCAAAAACAATAATTTCTCTGTAATTTGTTCTTTTTCAGACAAAATTATAGGCGCAGAAATGACAACACGTGTCGCAGGAGCTAAATTTTCAATAAACCGAGCTATATCATCCGAGGTGTAAATCCTCACTTCTTCGTCTGTTATTGGAGAATAAATTTTCCCGAGCCTAGCAAATAACAATTTCAAATAATCATAAATTTCTGTCGTAGTACCCACTGTTGAGCGGGGGTTACGACTCGAAACTTTTTGTTCTATGGCTATAGCAGGCGATATACCATGAATATTATCAACCTCAGGCTTGTTTATACGCCCCAGAAACTGTCTTGCATAAGAGCTAAGGCTTTCTACATAACGACGTTGCCCTTCAGCAAACAATGTATCAAACGCTAAAGAGGACTTTCCGCTACCTGACAAACCTGTAATTACGATAAATTTATTGTGAGGTATTGTTAAAGAGATGTTTTTAAGATTGTGAACCCTTGCACCACATATCTCTATTACATCATTGTTAATATTCTGTTTTACAGCCATATATATTGTTAAATATTTTAAAACTTGATAAATTGCAAACCGTAAATATAACGATAATTTTGCTTTTAAAGTGCATCTTTTTCTTTTTTGTGTATCTATACGTCCATAATACATGAAGTGCCCTCAAAAAGTTACAAAAACTTCTCAAGGGCACTTCTATTTTTAAGGGAGAAATTAGAACTCCCCTTTATATACTAACCTACATTAGTCAATTATGTAAGCTAATTTTAGAACGTCTGTTAGTGTTCGAGCATAATGAATTGTGATGCCTGTAAGATATTCTTGTTTAATTTCTGAAATATCTTTTTTGTTATCAACACTAACAATTATATCTGTAATTCCAGCTCTTTTAGCAGCTAACAATTTCTCACGAAGCCCACCCACAGGAAGAACTTTACCTCGCAGAGTCGTTTCGCCAGTCATAGCAAGTTTTTCTCTTACTTTTTTACCAGTAAATAAAGATGCTAATGATGTCACCATAGTGATACCTGCCGAAGGACCATCTTTAGGAATAGCTCCTTCTGGAACGTGGATGTGAATATCGTTATTTTCAAACATTTCAGCACCTATACCTATCTCGTCAGCGTGAGCCTTAACCCATTGCAAAGCAATTGAAGCAGACTCTTTCATCACATCACCAAGATTACCCGTAATTTTAAGACCGCCCTTGCCTTTGTTCAAGCTAGATTCAATAAACAAGATGTCACCACCTACTGCTGTCCATGCCAAACCTGTTACGATACCAGGAATATCATTACCCTCATAAATGTCACTTACATAACGAGGAACACCTAATATTTCTTCAACAATTGCAGCCGTAATCGGAGCTTTAAAAGTTTCTTCAAAGCCAATTTGTTTAGCTCTATATCTAACAATTTTAGCAATTCGTTTATCTAGTGTACGAACACCAGATTCACGAGTATAGTCAGAAATAATTTTCGTTAAAACTGTCTCATTTATCGACAATTCTCTAGCTTTCACACCGTGCGCTACTAGTTGTTTAGGGATAAGGTGTTTTTTAGCGATTTGCACCTTGTCTTCAAGTAAGTATCCTGCAACATCTATCATTTCCATACGGTCACGAAGAGCACTAGAAATTGTACTTATATCATTTGCTGTTGCGATGAACAAAACTTTCGACAAATCATATTCTATATCAAGGTAATTATCGTGGAAAGTGCCGTTTTGCTCAGGGTCTAACACCTCTAACAATGCCGCAGAAGGGTCTCCATGATTTGAACGAGTAACTTTATCTATTTCGTCAAGAATAATTACAGGATTTGAAGATCCACACTTACGAATAGTCTGAATTATACGTCCACACATAGCACCTATATATGTTTTACGGTGACCTCTAATTTCAGCTTCGTCGTGAAGTCCACCCAGCGATATACGTCCATATTTACGCTTTAAAGCAGCAGCCACGCTCTTTCCAAGAGACGTTTTACCAACCCCTGGAGGGCCATAAAGACATAAAATTGGCGATTTTAGGTCTCCTTTTAGTTTTAAAACTGCAAGGTGCTCTAAAATTCTATCCTTTACCTCGTCAAGCCCAAAATGGTCAGCATCAAGGCGTTTTTTCGCACGTTTTAGGTCTAAATTGTCTTTTGTTGTGTAATCCCATGGCAAATCTAACATTAAGTTAAGATAATTCATCTGTACAGAAAATTCTGCTACAGCAGGATTCATTCTCTCAAGTTTATTTAGCTCTTTAAAGAAGATTTCAAAGATTTCTTGACTCCATTTCTTTTGCATCGCTTTCTCACGAAGCTCTTCAATCTCACGGTCACTAGCATCACCTCCAAGTTCTTCTTGCAAAGTTCTCATTTGTTGTTGAAGGTAGTACTCACGTTGTTGAGCGTCTATATCTTGCTTTACTTTTTGCTGAATTTCATTTTTCAGATTTAAAAGTTGTTGTTCTTTTAACAGAATTTCTAGCAATCGTTGTGAACGGATAAGCAAGCCTGGTGCTTCAAGCAAATTTTGACGATCTATGTTAGAGAACTCAATATTTGAGCTTATGAAGTTGATAAGCCCTAGTTTTGTGTCTATGTTTTTTATCGCAAAAGTAGCCTCTTTTGGAATCGTAGGATTAATAGAGATAATGTTTATAGCAATATCTTTAATAGACTCTACTAAAGCCTCAAAAGCTAAGTCTTCAGGAGCAGGAACAATGTCATTTAACGGAGTTATGTTCGCTGTGAAGAACGGCTCAGTAGAAACAAACTCACCTAGCTCAAATTTCTTGTGTCCTTGAAGGATAACTGTCAAATTTCCATTTGGCATTTCAAGAACTTTTAGAATTGTAGCTGCTGTACCGATTCTGAACAAATCGTCTGGCTCAACATCTTCAATTTCAACATCTTTTTGAAGCACTGCGCCAAGCATACCCCCACTCTGCTCTACGTCTTTTATCAATTTCATTGACTTTGGACGTCCAACAGTGATAGGCGTAATCGCACCTGGAAATAACACCGAATTTCTCAATGCTAAAATAGGCAGTGTTTCTTGTAATTCAATCTGGTTGTCAGCCTCACTAGTAGAAATAATAGGAATGACAGCCGTTTTAGAGTCTAACATATCAGAAATGTTAGAAAGCTCATCTTGTAGTGCTGTATATTTTTTTTTCATATTCAATTTTAGTTTGCCTTAATTTCTCCAGGATAAAACACCTTATAAGGCAATGAAATCATGTAATTTAGTACTTATGGGAACTCTAATTTCTCCCTTATAAATTACGGTTTAAAGCAGAATCTTTTAGTTTTGCTAAAGGTAAATAGCTCAATATTCCTGCAACCAATTTACAAAAATAGTCTATAAACATTTATTATGCAAATTAGACATGCTAACAATTAATATTTTTAGTCTTTTACATGTATTTTTCCTTGTAAAAAAGATTGCAAAATATAATATTTCACAAATATTTTACACTCAATTAACGCTAAAAACCTAATGTTTATTACCCTAAAACTCTATCTATACAAGCTCTAGAAACGTATTTGTTCATATATACGCCATAAAATTATGAGAATTTAATTTTATAGCGTATATTTGTGGGTTAAAAAAGATTAAAACAATCAAAATAATATAAAATGGAAATTCAAGCAAAATATGACCCGTCTTTAAGTGAAGACAAGTGGTATAGTTATTGGCTAGAGAACGACTTGTTCGCATCTAAGCCTGACAACAGAGAACCTTACACTATTGTTATCCCTCCACCAAATGTGACTGGAGTGCTACACATGGGACATATGCTTAACAATACAATTCAAGACGTTCTTGTGCGCCGTGCTCGTATGATGGGCAAGAATGCTTGTTGGGTACCAGGCACAGACCACGCTTCTATTGCTACAGAAGCTAAAGTTGTTCAAAAACTTAGTGCTGAAGGCATAGATAAAGCGTCTTTAACAAGAAGTGAGTTCTTGAAACACGCGTGGGAATGGAAAGAAAAACATGGCGGCATCATTTTAGAGCAACTTAAAAAGCTAGGTGCTTCGTGTGACTGGTCGAGAACAAAATTCACTATGGATGAACCTATGAGCGAAAGCGTTATTAAGGTTTTCTGTGATTTATTTGAAAAAGGACTAATATATCGTGGAGTAAGAATGGTAAACTGGGACCCTCAAGCCCTTACTGCTCTTTCTGACGAAGAGGTAATTTACCAAGAAGTTAACTCAAAACTATATTATCTTAAATATTTCGTTGAGGGTTCTGACGAATACTTAACAGTTGCTACGACTCGTCCTGAGACCATCTTAGGTGACACTGCTGTTTGTATCAATCCTGACGATGAAAGATATAAACACCTAGTCGGCAAACGTGTTATTGTACCTTTAATCAACCGTTCTATCCCTATTATCGTTGACTCTTATGTTGACATTGAGTTTGGTACAGGTGCTTTAAAGGTTACTCCTGCACATGACGTAAATGACTATATGTTAGGTGAGAAATACAATCTAGAAACAATAGACATCTTTAATGACAACGGTACAATTAACGACAAAGTAGGTTTTTATGTAGGACTTGACCGTTTTGAGGTTCGTGAGCTTATCGACAAAGACCTTACAGAGGCTGGTTTAATGGAAAAAGTTGAGGCTTATACTAATAAAGTAGGTCTTTCTGAACGTACATCTGCTGTTATTGAGCCAAAATTGTCTATGCAATGGTTTATGAAAATGGAAGACATCTCTAAACCTGCATTAAGCGCAGTTATGGACGATGTTATTAAACTTGTGCCTGCTAAGTTCAAGAACACTTATCGTCACTGGATGGAAAATGTGAAAGACTGGTGTGTATCTCGTCAACTTTGGTGGGGACAACAAATTCCAGCTTACTATCTTCCAGAGGGTGGTTATGTAGTTGCTGAAACTCCTGAATTAGCTCTTGAAAAAGCAAAAGCAAAAACTGGCAACGCTAATCTTACAATTGAAGACCTAAGACAAGACCCTGACGTTCTTGACACATGGTTCTCTTCGTGGTTATGGCCAATTTCTGTGTTTGATGGCATCAGAAACCCTGAAAACGAGGAAATTAAATATTATTATCCTACAAATGACCTTGTTACTGCTCCTGAAATTCTATTTTTCTGGGTTGCACGTATGATAATCGCAGGTTATGAGTATAGAGGTGAAATGCCTTTCTCAAATGTATATTTAACAGGTATCGTTCGTGACAAACTTCGTCGTAAGATGAGTAAATCGCTAGGAAATTCACCTGACCCACTAGATTTAATTGCGAAATATGGCGCAGATAGCGTTCGTATGGCGATGATGTTATGTTCTGGGGCTGGTAATGACCTTATGTTTGACGAATCGCTTATTGACCAAGGTCGTAACTTCGGCAACAAGATATGGAACGCCTTTAGACTTGTAAATTCATGGACAGTATCTGAAGAAGAAGCTCAACCAGATAGTTCTAAAATCGCAGTTGAATGGTTTGATTCAATTTTAAATAAATCTATCGAAGAAATTGAAGAAAACTTCAATAACTATCGTATTTCTGAGGCTCTAATGCAAATCTATAAACTATTCTGGGACGAATTCTCAGGCTGGTATTTAGAAATGATTAAACCTGCTTATGGCTCACCAATTGATGCCGTGACTCTTAAAGCAACAATAGGTTATTTTGACAAATTATTGAAACTTTTACATCCTTTCATGCCATTTATCACAGAAGAAATCTGGCACATCATCGGTGAACGTAAAGATGGCGAAAGTATCATGGTTGAAGCTATGCCTAGAAACGAAGGTTACAATGAAACTCTTCTAAAAGATATAGAATTAACAAAAGAGGCTATTTCTGCTTTACGTAACATCCGTAAAGAGAAAAACATCCCTCAAAAAGAAGCTTTAGAACTTAAAGTTCTAGAAAATGACATGTTTAACACTTCTAACAACCCTATTCTAGTAAAAATGGGCAACTTAGAAAGCGTTGAAATGGTAAGCGACAAAGTTTCTGGAGCAATCTCGTTCATCGTTAAGACTACAGAATATTATGTTCCTATGTCTAGTAACATTAATGTCGAAGAAGAAATCGAAAAACTTACAGCAGAGTTAAAATATGCTGAAGGCTTCAAAATTAGTGTTATGAAAAAACTTTCTAACGAACGTTTCGTAAGCTCTGCACCTGAAAAAGTTGTTGCAATGGAGCGCACAAAACTGTCAGATGCCGAAAGCAAGATTAAATCTTTGAATGAACAAATTGAACAGCTGAAATCTATGTAATATTTGACCTTTAAACGCCTGTTATAATAGGCGTTTAATAAGGTTATATTTAAATGCCCCCGAAAAGTTAGATAAAGTAACTTTTCGGGGGCATTGCACTTTATCGAACAAATTCCCTCTTTATAAAGGGTGATGCCCGAAACTAATACATCGGTGATTCCTAGATAGTTAAACCAAAATATTTTAGATAAAACACCTTGATTTTCGCTAAAAACCTTAAAAATGGAGGTAGTTGTCTCTTAAAAACTTTGTACATAAAGGCGTCCCGCCTTTTATAATAAGTTTTATACTTTTTGAAAAAGTACGCCCAGAGGGCTTCAAAACTCGCTTTCTTTTGCCTTTAAGGGCAAAAG